>CAZKQY010000361.1:0-3903 GCA_964555005.1 uncultured Syntrophotalea sp.
TCTATCAACATGCTGACCATGTTCGCCATGGTGATTGCTATCGGTTTGTTGGTGGACGACACCATCGTAGTAGTAGAGAACGTGGAACGGCTGATGACCGAAGAAGGACTTTCGCCGCGGGATGCCACAGTCAAGTCCATGGGACAGGTCACCAGCGCCCTGATCGGCTTCGCGCTGGTGCTGTCGGCCTTGTTCGGCCCCATGGCTTTTTTCGGCGGCTCCACCGGCATCATCTACCGCCAATTTTCCGTCACCGTGGTAGCATCCATGTTTCTCTCGGTGAGCGTGGCCTTGATCCTGACGCCGGTGCTGTGCGCACACATCCTTAAACCGGTCGCTAAAGGGCACGAAGCAGCGGAAGGCTCGATCCGGTTCCTTCGCCCCTTTTTTCGGTTGTTCGATCGCGGCTTCTACCGGTTCCGTAGGGGGTTCGTGAATCTTGTCGGGTACGGCCTCGCCCGGAAAGTGCGCTTTGTGGCCGTATACATCATTATTGTGGTCGGCCTAGGATATATCTTCATGCGTATGCCGACCAGCTATCTCCCGGATGAGGATCAGGGCTCCATCCTCTCCCAGATAATCCTGCCCGCGGGTTCCACTCTTGAGCAGACCGAGGAGGTTGCGGGAAAGGTCCGACACTATTTCCTGGAGCAGGAACAGGACGCAGTGGAGTCCTGTATGACGATTGTCGGAGCCGGGTTTTCAGGCCGGGCCCAGAGCAACGGCATGGTGTTTGTCAAGCTAAAGGACTGGAATCTGCGGGAACGGCCGGAGCTGAGGGCGAAGGCCGTCGCGAAGAGGGCCATGAGGAAGTTTGCAGAATTCCGCAATGCCATGGTATTCGCCTTTCCGCCGCCGGCCATTGCCGAACTGGGCACGTCTATCGGCTTCGATTTTCAACTGGTAGACCGCGGAGGCAACGGACACAACGCCTTGATGGAAGCCCGTAATCAGCTCCTCGGCATGGCCGCACAGGATCCGAGGTTGACGAACGTGCGGCCCAACGGCATGGAAGATGTGCCCGAGTACCGGGTGGATGTCGACTGGGAAAAGGCCGGCATACTGAGTCTTCCGATCCAGTCGATTCACAGCACCATCTCTGCGGCCTTTGGCAGTGCCTATGTCAACGACTTCGTTCAGCGCGGCCGAGTCAAACGGGTCTATGTACAGGCCGACACCCTTCACCGAATGCTGCCTGAAGATCTGGAGAAGCTCTACGTTCGCAACACGGGCGGGAAGATGGTCCCCTATGCGTCGTTTGCGTCCGGCCGCTGGACAACCGGATCGCCCCGGTTAGAGCGCTTCAATTCGTTTCCGACCATCAACCTGTGGGGCGAGCCGACGCCAGGGCGAAGCTCCGGCGAGGCCATGGAGGCCATGGAAGAGCTGACAGCCAAGCTACCCAAGGGTTTCGGCTACGATTGGAGGGGGCTTTCGTACCAGGAGAAACAGGCTTCGGCCCAGACCGGCATGCTCTATGCCTTTTCCATCCTGATCGTGTTCCTCTTCCTGGCGGCTTTGTATGGAAAATGGGACATTCCTTTCGCCGTGTTATTGATCTTACCGATGGGGGTCGTCGGCGGTTTCATAGCCACAAACGTGCGAGGGCTTCCGAGCGACGTCTATTTCCAGATCGGCTTGTTGACAACACTCGGGCTGGCCACCAAAAACGCCATACTCATCGTCCAGTTCGCCATGGCAGGGGTGGCGCAGGGGGCCAGCGTGGATCAGGCCGCGCTCAATGCGGTGCGGCTGCGGCTCCGACCAATCCTGATGACCTCGTTGACGACCGGCCTGGCCGTATTGCCGCTGGCCCTCAGCACAGGGGCAGGCGCAGGCGCTATGAATGCCATCGGCACGGTGGTGCTCGGCGGAATGATTACCGGCACGATTCTGGTGGTCCTGTTTGTGCCGCTGTTTTATGTGCTGATCGAGAAGTTCTTTGGTAAACAAAGGAATCGTGAAGATGCTAAGCGTGCTGAAACAAATCCAACAGAGGATCGATGAGATGTATAGACACCTGTTTTTTCTCGTGATTGGAATAGGCCTTGTGCTGGGCGGCTGCAGTTTTGTGCCTGAATACACGAGGCCTGAAGCCCCGATCCCTGCTGACTGGCCGAGCGGTGAGGCATACCAAGAAACAAAAACGACTGACAGGGCGCCCACAGCCCCGGAACTCAGGTGGCGGGAATTCTTCACCGACGAACAGTTGCAAAAGATTATCGAGACGGCTCTCACGAACAACCGAGATCTCCGGCTTGCCGCCCTGAATGTGGAAAGGGCGCGGGCTCTATACGGCGTTCAACGCGCTGAGCTGTTCCCGGCGGTCAATGCGGTGGGCGCTGGAGGCAAACAGCGCCGTTCCGCCGATCTTATCGGACCCGGGAACCCGAGGACAATTGAACAGTACAGTGTTGATCTGGGTATCGCTGCCTGGGAGATCGATTTTTTCGGCCGCATCCGAAGTCTGAAAGAACAGGCGCTGGAAGAATACCTGGCCACAGAGCAGGCCCGTCGCAGTGCTCAGATGTCTCTGGTTGCCGGGGTTGCCAGTGCCTACTTGACCCTTGCTGCAGATCGCGGAAACCTTAAGCTGGCCCGGTCTACCCTCGATACACAGCAGGGCGTCTACCATGTAATTCGGCGCCAATACGAAATTGGGCTCACAAACGAATTGGACCTGCGCCGGGCGCAAGCTCAGGTGGATGCGGCCCGGGCAGACGTTGCCCGCTTCATGCAACTGGTGGCACAGGACCAAAACGCATTGGATCTCCTGGCCGGTTCTCCGGTGCCGGAAGATCTCCTGCCGGTGGATCTGAGCAGCATTACTACTCACAAAGAAATTTCTCCGGGCCTGTCTTCAGAAGTGCTTCTTTGGCGACCGGATATTATGGCAGCGGAACATCAGCTCAAGGCTGCTAATGCCTTTATCGGCGTGGCCCGGGCCGCCTTTTTCCCGCGTATTTCTTTGACCACCTCGGTCGGGACGGCCAGTGATGACCTGTCCGGTCTTTTCGGCTCTGGGTCCGGCACGTGGAGCTTTGCGCCGCGGGTTACTATGCCGATTTTTGATGCCCGAACCTGGGCCGCGCACAGGGCCAGCAAAGCGCAGCGGGAAATCGCCCTGACCCAGTATGAAAAGACGATTCAGACCGCCTTCAGGGAGGTGGCCGATGCCCTTGCCGTGCGCGGCACGGTGAACCAGCAGGAGTCGGCCCAACAATCCCTGGTGGATGCTGTTGCACGAACCTACCATCTCTCCACTACACGATATAACCATGGAATTGACAGCTATCTGAGCGTTCTGGATGCGCAGCGCTCCCTCTATGCGGCACAACAAGGGCTTATCGCCATTCGCCTCGGAAAGCTCGCCAACGAAGTGAGGGTTTATGCGGTATTGGGGGGAGGCGGTGACCAAGCCATATCACACCAAGGGGGATCATAGCGATTGGCATTTTTTCCTTGTCGAGAAGCCGTGCTCTCTGTCGGTTCCCCGCCGTTGTCATGCTTTTCGAGGAGACCGCCTGAACGCTCGCTGTCCCGCATATCGTAAAGCAAAAAATGTACGCCCAGAGTAGATAGTTTTTCGAGATGAAGCAACGAGATACACCGATGCCTTTCAAACAAAGGAATTCGAGGGCCAGAGGGATAACCAGAAATTCGGGTCGATCACCTTCTCGGACTCGTTTTGAAGCAATATTGACAAAATCGTAAAAAGTCGTTTTTCGTAGCACTTTAAAACTACCTGGTGAATGGGCATAGGGTGCCTTTTTTCCTATCATGCCCTTACAAAGACATGTCGTTACGCACGTTTTTTGTAACCTTTCTTGAAGCCTGTACGACTTAACAGATAAAACAAGATTTCAAACAGTGGATGTATTGATCCAGACATATTCTGGTTTA
>CAZKQY010000362.1:0-4540 GCA_964555005.1 uncultured Syntrophotalea sp.
CTTCGTTGGACAGGCTGATTCTCAGCCGCCGGCCGTTTTCTTCGAGTTGGCCGTTCAACGCTTCAAGTCCGGTAGGGACCTGGGCTAGCGGCGTGTCCAGATGTAGCAGCATCGAACGGCTCTCGATGCGGGCCAGAAGATCGGCGGTCGGTTCCAGGGCCACCAGCTTGCCACCGCTCATGATAGCGATACGGTTACACATCTGCTCCGCTTCTTCCAGGTAGTGGGTGGTGAGCAGCACTGTAGTGCCGGCCTGGTTCATCTCCCGCACAAATTCCCACAGGGCGCGGCGTAGTTCCACATCGACGCCGGCGGTCGGTTCATCGAGGATCAGCAGTTGCGGCTTGTGAATCAGCGCCTTGGCTACCATGAAGCGCCGTTTGAGGCCGCCTGATAGTTTAATCATGGACTTATGCAGATGTTCGCCGAGGCCGAGTCGTTCGATAAGCAGTTTGCGCCAGCTGTCGTCGCCGCGCACCCCGTAATAGCCGGCGTGAATCTTTAAGGCCCGGTCGATGGTGAAAAAATGGTCGGTGACAAGCTCCTGATGCATGACCCCCACCAGTCGGCGGGTCAGGCGATAATCCTTCACCGCATCGTGGCCGAAGATCTGTATCGTGCCGGAGTCAATGCGGGCGACACCGCTGATCATATTGATGGTGGTGCTCTTGCCGGCACCGTTGGGACCGAGCAGGCCGAAGATCTCCCCCGGTTCAATGCTCAGGGAAAGGTCGTCAACGGCGGTGGTGCCGGAGAAGCTTTTGTGTAAATGGTCGATTTTAAGGGCTGGGATCATGGCCGGGATCATAGCGGAAAACAGGGCAAAGAGCAAACCTTTCGCTGTAATTCAGCTGGCCAGAACCACCCGGTTGCGACCGGTCTTTTTGGCATGGTAGAGGGCCTGATCGGCCAGGGCGATAAGATCAACGGGCTGGCTGCCTCGTTGTGGCACCAAACTGGCGACGCCGACGCTGACCGTGACGCAGGAGGCGACGGGCGAGGCCGTGTGCGGCAGGGCCAGGGCTTCAACGGCGGCCCGACATTGCTCGCCAAGGGCTTTGGCGGCGCAATCCGTGTGGGGCAAAATCAGGGCGAACTCTTCGCCTCCATAACGGGCCACCAGATCCCGGGGCCGGGAAGTTTGTTGATGAAGGACTCTGGCCACTCGACGCAGACATTGGTCGCCTTGCAGATGACCGTAATGATCGTTATAGGCCTTGAAATCGTCGATATCTATCAGTGCCAGAGTTAGTGGCTGTTGCTCGCGAATGGCCCGTTTCCATTCAACGTCCAGATGGCTGTCGAAGTTTCGGCGATTGGGGATGTCGGTGAGGCCATCGGTCATCGACAGGTTGGTCAGTATGTCATTAGTCTCGTTCAGTTTGCGAGTACGGGCTTTGACCAGCTCTTCGGTCTTGGCTGAGTGGACCATCGTCACTTTCAGGTAAGCAGCTACCAGAAAAGTAAACAGGAACCCGGACAGCATGATCAAATGCGGAATCCGGCTGCTATGTTGGGTCAGATAGTTGTCGGTCGGTCGAGCTTGAAGGCTCAAGTGGTGACCGGCCACCACCGGTAGTGAAGTGCGGTAGGTCGTTGTTGAAGCGGCTATGCCCACTTTCGATTGATGGTGATAGAGAATTCGATGCTCCGGATCCATCGAATGGTCCAGCAGGGTCAGCTCGAGTTCGGAGACGGGATGCTGCTTCAGCAGTCTGCTTAACAGGTCGTCAATATGAAGAAACCCGATTATAAAGCCCCTCAAAGGGGTCTGGTCATCGTTGGAGACCTCGGTCTTAAGGACCGGTAGCAGGGCTAGTAATCCTCTCAGCTCAGGTTCCTGGGTGAAAAGGGGAAACGGAACGACCATCTGTAAATTACGTTGCTCCCGGCTAGCTTCCAGGGCCGCTTTTATGGGAGATATCGCGGCCAAATTAAAACCGTGGAGACCGCTGCGGCGCTGTTCGGGAGCCAGGTAAGAGAGGGGATAGCTCGATTCGTTGGTCGGTTGCTCGATTTGCGGTACCCAGCCGAGGGCCAGGATCTCCGAATGGCGGGCCAGGGTTGCGTTAGCAACTCGCTGAAATTCTTCCTCGGACACCAAGGAAAAACCTTCAAATAAAGCTTTGAGCTGATACAGGGATTCGAATTGGCAGGTCAGCTCCCGAAATAACTGGTTGCCGATAGTATCGATTTCGGTGTTGAAGCTAGTTAAGGTCTCCCGCCGCCGCTGACGATATAAGCTGCTGGCCACCAGGGCGCTGAGGGTCAGGCCGGCCAGAATAATGCAGAGCAGGGCCAGGGTCTGAGAGCGTTTTATCGGCATTTAAGTCCCTTGCTTACCGTTGATGTCGACAGCTCAGTCATCCTTGGGTCGTGGCGGAGCGCCAAACAGCCGCGCTGCAAGAATACCGACTTCGTATAGGACCATAAATGGACCGGCTAAGGAGAGCTGGGAGATAATGTCCGGTGGTGTCAGTACCGCGCCGACCACGAAAGCAAGCAAGATGGCGTATTTGCGGTGGCGGCTCAGCCAGTGGTGATCGACGATGCCCATGCGGGCCAGAAAGAAGATCACGATGGGTAGCTCAAAGACCAGGCCAAAAGCCAGTAGCAGTTTGCTCGACAGGGCCAGGTAGGCGCCCATGGAGAGCATCGGTTGCATGCCGCCGTCGGTGCCGAAGGTCACCAGAAAGCGAAAGACCAGGGGAAATACGTAACGAAAGCCGAACCAGGTGCCACTGGCGAAACAGCTGCAGCTGGCCAGGACAAAAGGAGGCGCAAAGCGCTTTTCGTGACCGTACATGCCGGGAGCGATGAACAGCCATAGTTGCCAGAGCAGTACCGGCAGGGCCAACAACAGTCCACCGAGGGCGGCGATCTTAAGATAGGTAAAGAAGGGCTCGGTGGCGTCGATGAATACCAGGGAACTGCCTTCGGGCAGGGCTGCCTGGACCGGTTGGGCGATAAGCTGAAAGAGTTTTTCGGCGACGGAGTAACAGAGGAGGAAAGCGACCAGCCAGCTGCCGGCGCAGATCATCAGCCGCCGGCGCAGTTCTTCCAGGTGGGCGCTGACGGGAAGCTCATCCATGGTCATCGGGCTCTTTCGAGGTTGTTTCGGCCTGCGAATCTTCGACCGGTTGGTCGCTCTCTCCCGGTTCGCCCGGTTCATCAAGGGTCTGGTACAGGTCGTGGGCGGCCCGCCTGAATTCGGCCAGCCCCTTGCCCAGAGCTCGGGCCAGCTCCGGTAGCTTTTTAGGGCCTAGAACCAGTAGCGCCACGCCTAGGATCAGCAGCAGTTCGAGCATTCCAAGATTGAGCATGCGGACGCTTCCTTATCGTAAAATTGATGGCGGTTGCGATTATCTGGACAATAACGGCAATGTTTCATTCTGTCAAGTCTTGGAAAAGCTTGATAAGCGTTTGACATATAAGGGCTTTTGCACTATTATGCAGACCGTTGTTCTGCTCTGTAGCCCTTTGCCAAGGAAGATGGCGTTGCAAAGAGTTCAGCCTGCATCATTTTGCAGGTCGATTTTTTTTGATTGGCCATCACATGTTTTTTTGCGAAAGCTTCAAGGAAGATAGATAATGACACAACAACAACTCAAGGAGGAGATCCGTCGTCTGGCGGGTGAACGCGATGCCCTGATCATGGCGCATTTCTACCAGCGTGATGAAGTTCAGGAAATTGCTGATGTTGCCGGAGACTCCCTGGCGATGGCCATCGAAGCCGCCAAAACCGAGCGCAAAGTTATAGTGCTCTGTGGCGTACATTTCATGGCCGAAAGCGCTGCTATCCTGGCCCCTGACAAGACCGTGCTGCTGCCCCGCACCGAGGCCGGTTGTCCCATGGCCGATATGGTCACCGTCGACAAACTGCGGGAAATGAAGGCCCGTCTGCCGGGTCGGCCGGTGGTTACCTATATTAATTCCAGCGCTGCGGTGAAAGCTGAAAGTGATATCTGCTGCACCAGCGCCAACGCGGTGGCCGTGGTCAATTCCCTTGATGCTGATGAAGTTATCCTGGTGCCGGATCGCAACCTCGGCCGTTATATTGCCGCTAATACCGATAAGAAGTGTCATTTCTGGGAAGGATTTTGCCCCTTCCATGACCAGCTTCCCGAAGAGGACGTGCTGGTGGCCAAGGAATGGCACCCCGAGGCCTTGTTTCTGGCCCATCCCGAGTGTCGGCCGCAAATATTGCAAATGGCCGATCATATCGCTTCGACCAGTGGCATCATCGATTTTGTGAAAAAGAGTCCGGTCAAAACATTCATTATCGGCACCGAGGTCGGCGTGCTGTTCCGGTTGCGCAAGGAGAATCCCGACAAGGAGTTCATCATGCCCAACTCTCTGCTGTTTTGCCAGACCATGAAATACACGACCCTGGAAGACGTGCTTAAGTGTTTGCAGACCATGAGTCCGCAGATTACCGTCGATGCCGAGACCAGGAGTAAAGCCAAGTTGGCCCTGGATCGCATGCTGGCGGTTCCTCGGGATTGATGCCCGTTTTGATTTTTGATTTTTTCAGCGGGGG
>CAZKQY010000363.1:0-5334 GCA_964555005.1 uncultured Syntrophotalea sp.
AACTTAATACGGTTATTTCAGAGGCGATTCAGCTGCCGTACCACCTCGCCCAGCTCCCGCTCATGCTGCTCGATGAGATTCACGCCAGGCGTGGTCAAAATCAGCTGCAGCTCGTCGAAGGCCTGGACGCCGCCGATGTGATCGATAAACTGCAGAATGTTCAGGTGCATCAGCAGCGTCTTGCCGCTGCCGGTGGCCATCCAGTAGACTAGCGCCTTTTGCTCGGCGTAACCCTTGCCGGCACGCTTCTGACTGAGAATATGTTCGGTGAAATAGAGGGCCAGAATCTGATAGTACCGCAGCCGAAAAGGTCGGGTCGGCAGCAGCCGGTTGTAATCGGCCAGCCAGCCCTGAATCTTGCGCCCGGCCGGTTTCGGCAAACCACTGTGCTGGTTGGACGCAAACGATTCCACCTGCTTCTGATAGTCGCGGTCATGCCCTTCGGCGCGCTGATAAAACTCGCTCAGCAGTTCACGTTTGAGGCGGTTGTAAAGCTTCAGTTCCATAAAATGCCAGTTCTTTCAGTTGGAAGCGACTTGGCTCCCCGCTTCAATCAACGCGATTTGACTTTTCTTCAACAATCTGTCCGTCCTTCATCACCACCACGCCGATACCTGCCTGCTGTGCCTTTTGTCGGGCTCTTTGTGCCGCCCGCTTCATGGCGATTTCGGCATTGACGAAATCTGGGTCACGTTTCTTTTGGTCTTTATTGGGGACTATCGGTTTGGTGCTCATAAATTCACTCCTTCTGAGATGAGAAGCGGCGTACCCGTCGAATTATCGTAAAGCGCCCATTCATTGACGAGCGGTTTGTAAATTGTTTCGAGGTTTTTCAGCCCTGCCGAAAATCTGCGACGGATCGTTGGCTCAGGAACATTATGCCCACCCGCTCTGACCCGCTGCCGCACACGGGCAATGGCGAGAGCAGGTGATGCCAGACGAAGAAAGAAAAGCTTGACCAGATAGCCGTTCGCTTGCCAGTCCGGTATCATCCGCGCGTAACTCCGCCCGCTCAGTGTAGTTTCGAAAGCAAAGCTTTCCTTGCGGCGCACATGACCGAAGATTTCGTCCAGCATCAGCCGACCAGCCTTGAAAGCAACGCGCTCGGGATCAAATGGAGAAATGCCTGCGGCAATCAGATCGGCATTGACAAAAACGGGACAGCCAGCCTCTTGAGGCAAAAACTCCTCAGCAAAGGTGGTTTTACCCGCACCGTTGGGACCGGAAATAATAATGATTCGTGGCGCCTCCTTCAGTTCCATTGCGCCCCCCGCATGAAATCGGCGGCGGTGATCAAAACGGTATCAATAGCCAGGCGGCGCAGATCGGCGTCGTGGTTTACCTCGAGGCGCTGAATCAGGCTGACGCCCTGTTCGTTGAGGTATTTACCGAGGATGGCGTTGAGGTTGGCGGTGTCGTCTTCAGCGTCGTTGATGTCACGGAAGATGACCAGAGTGCCGTGGGTGGTCTCCAGCGCCAGATAGGGGCGGTCAAACTCGCGATACAGGTGGCGCGACTTGACCCAGTAGCCTTGCAGATAACACCAGGTCTCCATCAGGTCGATGGTCTTTTCCTCGCGCGCCTTGCCGCTGCGCAGGGTCTGGGCGAAGGGACGCGACAGATCGAGGGTGGCGGAAAGCGCGTTCTGCTCGGGGCGGAACAGGTAGTTGACCGGCACCTGCTTTGGCAAGGCTGTTTCATCCCAGACCGGCACCAGGTTGTCGAGGAGGTCTTCGTACTGTTCGAAGGCCTGGACTTTAACAATGCGCCGTTGCAGGCCGCGACTGACCGGCGCCCCGTCTTTCCAGTGGGTCGAATACATCACCCGCTTGATGCGCGGCTTGAGGATAGTATCGAAATAGCCGCCCATCTCTGTCAGCAGGAAACGGCGCTGTTCGTCACTGCGCATGACCGCGTGGCCGGTGGTGCCGGAACCGGCGAAGAAATCAAAAACCCACTCACCAGCAGCTGTAGTTTGTTGGACAAATCGCTCAATTAGACTTACCGGTTTGGGACTCGCAAAAGTTCTAGTCTTGCCAGTAGTTGCTGTTAGATCTTTTTCCCCATCTGAATAATCCAGAATCACTGACTTTCCAACGTTAGTTTCAGCTTCATGGAGATAACGCTTTACTTGGGGGATTTTTTTTTGATCTGCCCCCCAAGCAATTCTTTTATCTTTCTCTAAATCGACAAAGCAAGATGTCTGCCCTTCCATCCGATTATAAGGCCAAGCCCAACCCCGTTTTGGATTTGGGCACTCAAAGCCTGTAACTGGATGCTCTGGCTTATAAAAACGAAAGGCTGGATGAATGGGGTCCCTAAACTCCGCTTTTTGTGAATCTTGTTTTACTTGCGGCATCGAAGTGTCACTTTCACGCCAAATCCAAATCTTTGCCTTTTTCTCCTCCGCGTTTTCTTCTAGGACGTATTGCCCTTTTCCATCACGATACTCAGCATTTTTGTAGTTGTAGAGTCCCTTCCAGAGATCAAGGTTTTTATCGAACTCGATCCCCTGTTCTTCCAAGTCTTCTCTAAATTCCTGACGATGTCGTTCAAATAATTGCGCAATAGCTGATTCAATTTCAGCAATTGATGGATAGTTAGGGCCGATTTTTTCAACGAGTTCCATCATGTCGGAAAGGCCAGGCTTTGCCTCTCTAAACATCGCCTGGTCGGCTTTCACTATATCCAGGTTTCGAGAAAAAACTTCTACATATTCGTGATTCGTAGAATAAGTTGGTGACTTGTTTTTATTGCTATTCTGTGCCCAGATCAATTCCTCCACCCGATTGCCCGTGCCGAAGATCTGTTTGAGCTGGGTTTCAAGCTGAGTTCGCTCCTTGTCGTCGATGCTGGCGAACAGGACCCCGCTCTTATTCAACAGCGGGTAGGCCATCTGCAGCCGGTCGTGAATCATGCTCGCCCAACTCGAATGGCGGAAACTGTCTTTGTATAAAAAGCCGTCACCACCGGTATTGTAGGGCGGATCGATGTAGATACACTTGATCTGCTCGCGGAATTTTTCTTGTAGCAGGTTCAGCGCCTGCCAGTTCTCCGAATTGATCAATAACCCGTCGGTCTGCTCATCCAGGTTGTCGAAGGCGGGCAGGCTCAATAGATCATCCTGAAAACCGGGGTCGGTCTCACGGTAAAGGCTGGTATCGACCACCAGTGTCGGATGCTCGGCCAGTTCTTCAGCCTTTGAGACATCTACCTTAAACACTTCGCGCCATTCGATCCGCTGCGCCTCGTTGGCGAAAACACGCTCGTGGAATGCGACAGGAATCTTGCCGACTGAAATTAAGTAGTATGTCTCCACTACCTTCTTCTTCAGCTCGAACAACCCTTTCTGAAAGTTTTCGATGCTGGCGAGAAAGCCAATCAGGGTATCGGCGACCACATTGAAGGCGCGGGCAATCAGGGTGGTGGCGTTGTCCTCCCCGGCGTGGAGCAGGGCATTGAGGTCGCAGAAGATCACCTGTTTGATAAAGCGACTCTTTTCGCGGCTGAGGAATCCACGCAGATCCTTGTGAATGAAATAGTCGGAATCGTTGCCGACATAAAACTTGTTGAGGTTGCGATCTATCTGCCACAGGGCTTTGGCGGTGGTGTCCTGCTCCAACGCCTGCTGGCGCTCGGGGGCGTTTTTGCCGAGATCCTTGAACTCGTCGCGCTTGGTCAGTTCGTCAACATACTTGTCAAACTTGAACCGCAACTGGCCGATCCCCTTGGTCTGCCCGCCATCGGTCTTGTCGTAATCGCCTGCCAGATCGTTGAACATCGGCGAGCCGGGGGCGGCTTCGCCTTTGCCCGGTTTTTTGTGCAGATAAGGGGTCAAATCCCGCTCATCGGCAAAGGCGCTTTGCCACAGACGGTTGTAAAGTTCCACCTTGGGCGTGGAGGCAGTGGCCAGGGCAAAGCGTACTTGCCAGAGGGTTCGTGACGTCCCGCCCGCGTCGATCTCTTCTACCGGTTGGATATCGGCCAGGCGGTAATGCTTGACCCCGCTCTCCTTGTTGTTGTTGCGCTCGGTGGTTTGCGCCTCGTCATCTCCACCGCTCAGGCGGAACTCAATCCATTTACCGTCGATTTCGCAACGCACGCTGTGAAAACCGTTGCCGGTTTTGATATAGTAGCTGTCCTTGTGCTTCCAGTGAAAGAGGGTGTCGGAACCGTCGTAGTCGGTTTCGTAGGGGACTTTGAAAGCACTGGCGGCGCGGGTGTTGTAGCCGAAATCGCCGTTCTGGTAGTAGAGTTCGAAGAAGTTGAGCAGATGGTTGTAAACCCGCACTTCGAGATCGGCGGCAGAAAGCTGGCGGGTTTCAAGAAATACCTTGAGCTGGGCTTCGGCCTGTTCGCGTTCGTGGTCATCGGCGAGTTTCAGCAGCGCCCGAAAACCTTTCTGCGCAGCAGGTTCATTTGGGGCCGCCTCGAGGCTCTTCCACTTGGCTTCCCCCTTTTTACCCAGGGTCGCGGCGAAAGCGCCAAGCCAGTTGCGGGCAGCGTCGCTCTGGCTGTTATGCACACTGCTCAAGGCCCTGGTCACGGTGCTGCGCAGACTGGTCTCGCCAGAGCCGTCGATGAAGTTTTGAATAAACTGGCGCTTGAGACGGATGATGCGATAAATGCCGAAATCGAGGTCATGATCCTCGAACTGGAACATCTCTTTAAGAAAAGTGCGTAACTGGTCAAATTCAGTGGTCATGAGAGATCCTTACAGGTCGGCATTTCAGTCAGCTCGGCGGCACGGGAATAGGGAATCAGCGCCCCGGTGGGGCAGTGCTGCCAGAGTGCTTCGCGGTGGGAAGCATCGAAAACCCGCTTATTGGTCGGAAAGGCCTGCGCAACGGATGTGATAATAGCCAGTTCGGCCTGGCTGAGCGGGGGAACAGTGGACAGATCGGCCTTGGCGATTTCACCCACCAGATCCCGATAATTGTTGAGCTGAGGCCCCATCGGCAAGGCCGCATAGCTGGCCCCGGTGATGCTTTGCCCCAGGTCACGGCAGGCGGCCATATCGGCGTACCAGAGGTATTTTGCCGCGTAAAGCATGCGGTCGTCCTTTTTCAATAACGGACGCCCTAATCGCGATTCAAGGGCATCAAGAACCAGGCGGATGCGCGGGATGGAGAAATCCCGGTTGCCGGTGTGTTCGTTGCACGGGTGCTTCTGTAAAAAGGTCCGTAACAGGACATCCATCGACTTGCTTTGAATGACCCCGGTTTCCCAGCGTTTGATGCTGGCAATGCCGACCTCCAGAGCCTCAGCCAGCGCCTGTTGCGATAAGCCCTGCTCCTGGCGCAGCTGACGAATCTCGTCGCTGCTGAGCAGGCC
>CAZKQY010000364.1:0-1720 GCA_964555005.1 uncultured Syntrophotalea sp.
GTTTAACAGGCTTTCGATCCTTGATCTGTCAGTAAACGGTCGCCAGCCAATGATCTCACTTAACAAAAAAGTGCTGCTTGCCTGTAATGGTGAAGCATATAATGCGTTTGAATTCCAGAAAAGCCTTGAAGAAAAGGGGTTCATTTTTCAGGGTAGCAGTGACACTGAAATTCTTCTCTACCTCTATCAAGAGTACGGCATAAAAAAGTTACTTGAACTTGTCAATGGCATGTTCGCATTCTGCATTGTTGACCTCGCACGACAAAAAATGTTTCTTGCGCGTGATCACTCCGGTATTAAACCGATGTATTGGTACAAGACTGGCGGCACCATCCTTTTTGCCTCTGAAATCAAGGCATTTTATAAGCATCCAGCATTTCTTGCAGAGCTTGCGCATGAAAATATAGATGAGTATGCCTTGTCGGGCTATACCTCCCATGATCGAACTCTTTTAAAGGGAGTCCATCAAGTCCCTCCGGCTCATGTCATGGAATTCACCATGACAGGCCAAACGCTTACCCGATACTGGGAACCTGTTCTTTCGCTGAACAAAACCACGGGTACGCGAGGGGCTATCTCCACACTTGAATCCGTATTGAATAAGGCAGTGCGATCACAACTCAGAAGTGACGTTAAAGTTGGTTGTCAGTTGTCCGGTGGTATCGATTCTTCGCTGGTTACAACCTTGGCGCGCCGCTACTTCCCTGACGGGTTGGATACCTTTTCCATTATCCCTGAAAATAAAAACTTCTCAGAAGAAGAATACATTGATCAAGTGATCAAGAGAACCCAAGCTAATGCACACAAAATAGAGATAACCCCAAAATACTGGGTAGAGAATCTTTGCGCGGCAACCTGCCATCTCGACGCACCGCTTAGCTTTCCACATGCCCTTGCAATTAAAAAACTCGCCGAGGAAGCCAGGGGATACGTCAAAGTCCTTTTAAGTGGAGAAGGGGCTGATGAACTTATGGCTGGCTACCCGGCATTTTACAGATATGCCTATAGACAACGCCATTCAGGCAGAGTTCTGCTCAGTTCTAAAATGCCCCTCGGAGGGAAAAAAACCCGCAGATATTTCCTTCCCCATATGGTTGAAAATGATTTTTTTATCCGAATCCGAAGCAGTAATTATAAACATGCGCACCTAGCAAAGGCAGACATCAATGATGCTGTGTTTTTTGCGAACCATAGAAACTTAATCCCTAACAGTGGCGACTCCTTAAAAAATATCAGGGTCTATGATATGAGGTGCAGGCTAGCACATCTACTTGCAATGCAAGATCGAATGACAATGGCCCATTCCATTGAAAACCGAGTTCCCTTTCTAGATAGAGATGTTATCGATTTCGTGTTTTCAATACCATCTAGGCATTTTCTGCAGGCCAGCTATAACCCAGGAAAGTCAAGAGAACCCAACAGGCACACTAAAATACTCCTCAAAAAAGTGGCCTCCAAATACTACGACAAGAATTTTGTCTATCGAAAAAAAAATGGTTTCCATCAACCCCTTTACGACTATTTAGTCTTCCCAAAGATGAAAGAGATGATTAACGACCTGATTTTACCAGGGATTAAAAATCGAGGGATTTTCAATTACCGCCTTATCTACGATGACTATATAAGATGGCATCGTAAAAACTCAGGCGGCCAATTTCAGGATCGATCGGTCGCAACACTGAAATTTTCCTGCCCAACTGTCAAGGCGGGTCAGGAAAAC
>CAZKQY010000365.1:0-4633 GCA_964555005.1 uncultured Syntrophotalea sp.
ATCCTCGACAGGAGGCACGGTACAATAGAGGCTATCGACCAGCGGTAACAAGGGCCGCAATATCATTACGATATCCTTGGTTGCCTTGGCGCCCACCACCCAGCGGATACCCGCTACGGGCAAAGACCTAAGATAAGCGGCTAACACCTCGGCGCCCCCTTCATTGTGGGCACCGTCGAGCAGTACCGTCCGTTTGTCCCGCCACCATTCGAGCCGCCCGGGCCAATACGCTGCAGCCACGCCATCCTGCAGGGAAACCTGAGACAAATCAAACCCCTGGCGACGCAAAATTTCAGCCGTAGCCAGAGCCACTCCCAGGTTATGGTGCTGATGCACACCGTTAAGGCCACTTTTCAGTCCAACAAAAGACAGATCAAGACCCTGATAATCAAAACCGTTCGCTACCGTTTTCACAGTAAAATCCCGGCCATCACAATAAACGTGAGCCTGCAAAACTTTAGCCCTGTCACTAATCACCTGAAGAGCTTCGGGTTGCTGCTGACCGACCACCAGCGGTATCAGCGGTTTTATAATACCGGCCTTTTCAGCAGCGATGGCGGCTAAACCGCTACCAAGGTGTTCGCTATGATCCAGGCAGATCGGGGTAATGACCGTTACCTGAGGCTGTACCGCGTTGGTTGCATCAAGCCGGCCGCCCATGCCGACCTCGAGAATCGCCACTTCAACCTCTTGCCGCTGAAAATGTAGCAACGCCATAGCGGTGGTAAACTCAAAAAAAGTAACCGCAATACCATCGCTGGCAGCGCGGACCAATTCAATTAAGGCTACCGCCTCTATTTCGCTGATCGCTTGACCGTCGATTCGAATACGCTCGGTAAATGAATGGAGATGAGGGGAACTATACAGACCGGTCCGCCGACCGGCCTGAACCAGTATAGAAGAGAGTCCGGCACAAACCGAGCCCTTACCGTTGCTGCCAGCGACATGAACGACAGGATAATCCCCTTCGGGATGATGCAAACGGCCGAGTATTTGGTGAATATTGTCCAGGCCTAGCTTGATACCAAACCGCTGGAGCCCGTAGAGATAATCGAGGCTCTCCCGGTAATTCATAGCTTAACTCTTAGTAAAAATGCGCAGAATTTGGGCAAGACGCTGCTTCATCTCCGGCCGGGGCACAATCATATCGACCATACCGTGCTCCAGCAAATATTCGGAACGCTGAAAACCGTCCGGCAACTTCTGACGAATAGTTTGTTCTATTACCCGCGGACCGGCAAATCCGATCAAAGCCCGGGGCTCGGCCATATTTATATCGCCAAGCATGGCAAAACTGGCGGTCACTCCGCCAGTGGTCGGATCGGTCAACACCGAAACAAAAGGTAAGCCGGCCTCTTTAAAACGGGACAGAGCAGCACTGGTTTTAGCCATCTGCATCAAAGACAGGATACTCTCCTGCATGCGGGCGCCACCGGACGAGGAAAAAATGACACAAGGACAACGTTCTGCCAAAGCCCGCTCAATGGCCCGAGTGATCTTTTCTCCCACTACCGAGCCCATGCTGCCGCCCATAAAAGCAAAATCGAAAACCGCCACAACTACCGGTAATTTTTCGATGGTACCGGTACCGGATACCAGCGCCGAAACACTACCGCACTTTTTAGTTGCTGCCTTGAGACGGTCCTTATAGCGCTTACTATCCTTGAACTCGAGAAAATCAACGGATTTCATATCCGCATCCATCTCGACAAAAGAGTCCTCATCGAGAATAAGATCGATGCGCTCCCGCGCAGATATACGAAAATGATAATCGCACTTGGGACAGACATTGAGATTGCGCTCAATTTCTTTAGCGTAGATAATTTTCTGACAATTAGGGCATTTTTTCCACACACCTTCAGGCATTGTGTGTTTTTTGGTTTCGATCGGCATGATTGGTGCCTTGGACTTTCTAAACCAAGCCATATCTATTCCTTATCTAAAGCAGACTTCCAGCAATTCTACCGCAAGCCTTCCTTCAGCGAGCGAACAAAAGCCCCGACCTGGGCTACCAATTCAGGAGATGAACCGTAGGCGGCCACAACCTTAACCAAGGCGCTACCAACTACCACCGCATCGGCAAAACGACCAACCGCTGCCGCATCTGCTGGCGAAGAGATGCCAAAACCAACCGCCACCGGTACCGGGCTGAGTTGCAGCAAGTCGCTGACCTGCTGCTCAATAGCGGCGGCATCAACCTGGCTGGCGCCGGTCACGCCGGTCATTGAAACGAAATAAACAAATCCTTCGGCATCAGCCACCAGACGTTGCATGCGCTGGGGCGGAGTAGTGGGAGCCAGCAGCTGGATAAGGCTGATGCCCGCCTGCTGCAGATAGCAGCGCACCTCACCGGTCTCCTCCGCCGGCAAATCGACCAACAACAGACCATCCACCCCGGCCGCTGCAGCATCGACGGCAAAACGCTCCGGACCATAACTGAACAAGGGGTTGTAATAGCCCATCAGCACCAGCGGAACATTGGTGTGTTCTCTGACCCGCGCCACCAGTTCCAACACCTTGGGCAACGTGGTTCCTCCCTTCAGAGCCCGCTCGGAAGCCGCCTGAATAGTGGGACCGTCGGCCATAGGGTCGGAAAAGGGGAAACCCAGTTCGATCAGGTCGGCACCGTTTTCCACCAGAACATGAATAAGCTTTTCGGTGGTAGCCAGATCGGGGTCACCGGCGGTGATAAAGGGAATCAAGGCCGTTTCACCGCACTGTTTTAAACGTTCGAAGGTCGCTTGAATGCGTCCCATGTTCCTCCTTCAATTGCACAATTCTAGCAAATTTATAAAAGCTTGTTGCTCATTTCAACCGTTTTCTTGCTCGAGCAGCTGCCGCACAACATCCAATAACTCGAGAAACATGATCTTTGTCATGCGCCCAGTCTGCACATTGTAGCGACTTGTATGGTAGCAGGCAACGGCAAGCAAACCGTTCGGCAACCGATGCACCACACCGTGGCTAAAAGGGTAATCCTTTAACCGCTTAATTTCGCCTCGATCGCGATAGAGACGCAAATAACTGTCATAAGCACCGCGCCCAAGTAATACCACCACCTTGAGCTGAGTCAAACACTGCTGCTCAGCGAGCAGATAAGGCCGGCAATTAGCGAACTCGGAGGCATTCGGCTTATTATCCGGCGGCAAGCATTTGACCGCATTACTGATATAAAGATCGTGCAACCGCAAACCGTCATCGGCATGACTGGCCTCGGCCTGATTGGCAAATCCAGCCTGATGCAGCAACGGATACATGAATTCGCCGGCTCCGTCTCCGGTGAAGGGCCGGCCGGTTCGATTGGCCCCATGAGCACCGGGGGCCAACCCGACCAGAAAAACCCGGGCCTCAGGGTCGCCAAAACCGGCCACCGGACCGTTCCAATAGTCCTGCTCGGTCAAACCACGACGGGGCTTAACGCTGGCCATATGATCCACCAGTCGTGAACAATGGCGGCAGTCATTAAGTTTAGCAAGGAATACTTTGGACATAATAGTCGGCAAGTCCCCGTCTATTTGGCAGACGATCCACCGCCAGGCTTGCCCCCCCCCCTGCTTAAAGCAGGGCGTCTGCGCGGCGGTTTGCGCCCCTTATCCGCAGGACGCCGACGATCGTCGGCAGGAGCCTTTTTACGGGGCACATAGCGTTTGTAATTGTGGCAGAAATCCTCATTTTCGGGAAATACTGCGGGAATGCTGAAACCGATGTAGGCTTCGATATCACCTAGATAAAAAACCAGGTCTTCATCAGCAAAACTGATGGCCAAACCGCTGGCCCCGGCCCGGGCCGTACGACCGATGCGATGGACGTAATCCTCACCATCTTGGGGCAAATCATAATTAATCACGTGGGTCACGTCATCGACATGAATACCCCGGGAGGCTACATCGGTGCCAACCAGATAGTGCAAACGGTTGGACTTGAAATCGTCGAGAATCCGCATCCGTTTTTTCTGCGGGATGTCGCCGGAAATGACCTCGGCCCTGTAACCGTTAATTTTGAGGCGCTCGGCGAGGTGCTCGCCCTCACGCTTGGTATTAACAAACAACAGCATGCGGCAAGGCTGCTCCATCTTTTTCATCAGACCGAGCAACAATGCAAACTTCTCTCGCCGACCCACATGGTAGAGCACCTGCTCCACTTTTTCAGCGGTTACCTGCTCGGGCGCAACACTGACTTTTTCCGCCAGATTCATGAATTCGTAGGCCAACTCCATGACCCTGTGGGAGAGGGTCGCAGAGTAGAGCATGGTCTGACGCTCTTCAGGGGGCGGCAGCTTGCGCATGATATAACGCAGATCTTTAATAAAGCCCATGTCGAACATGCGGTCAGCTTCGTCAATAACCAAAGCTTCGATGCGATGAAAGTTAAACACGCCCTGCTTGGCATAATCAATGAGCCGCCCCGGCGTGGCGATGATGATATCAACCCCATCCTGAAGGGCCTGACGCTGCTTGTCGTAATCGACGCCGCCAAAAATCGGCTGCAACTTAAAGGGGCAAAAAGCACCGAGGCCTTTGGCATCCTCCCAGATCTGTACCACCAATTCGCGAGTTGGAGCGATAATCAGGGCCCGGGGGTTATTGCTGGTCTCGCTCTCGCTCCGCAACAGCCGGGTAAATAGTGCAATTAA
>CAZKQY010000366.1:0-3186 GCA_964555005.1 uncultured Syntrophotalea sp.
CACCTCGGCGACCAGCGAGACCTGGGTGTCATGCAGGTTCTCGGCGCCTGCCTCAAGGTCGGCTGTGGCCGCTTCAACGCCGCGCCGTAACCCTCCGAAAACATCGACCTCCCAGCTGGCATCGAAATCGGCATTGTATAATTCACGGGTAACGCCCGCGCCGCTTTCTTTGCTCGAACGATGGCGGGCAGCCGAGGTCGATACGTCCATCGCCGGTCCGAGTTTAGCTCCGGCCAATGCCCTCTGAGCCCGAGCCTCGCGCAATTGCGCCCTTGCCGTAGCTATGTCGAGGTTGTTTGCCAGCGCTTCGCTCACCAGTTCGCTTAGCAGTGGGTCTTTCATTTCCCGCCACCACTGGCGGCGATCGGTCGGTCCGGCTGGTTGCGTTGCAGTGCAGTCTGCCGGTTGCGCGCAGCTCCAGGAGGAAGGTAGTTTTATCTCCGGCGGTGCGTAATCCGGCCCGACCGCGATGCAGGCGGTAAGGGTAAGGAAAAGCGGCAGAAGCAGCACGAATCTTTGAGGTCGCATGTTCATGAGGATAGTAAATCCGTTTTTTCGAAGGTTTAGTGTGGGCCAGTTTTGATTGGTTGTAGATACAATACAGGGCCACTGTGCAAAAAATGGGGAAGAAATGAGGAAATGTTAGACTTGTGTAACAGGAGCGTTTTCCTGAGCATTGATCTTCTCGTAAAACGGGGGTAGGCTGTCTAATTAAGTGTGTTCCGCCAAATTTTCGATAGGTGAAATCGTCAAAGGCAATACGCCTTTTGGCCCTCTTGGGTGGTGTTGCGCCCGGGGAAGTCTAGAAAAAGTTCATGAGAAGTGCGAATAACCGATAATTAACCCAAAACCGGATTAACGAGGACAAACCGATAAATATGAAACGAATTGCCTCTTTGACTGCTTTTATATCGCTGTTCTTTATGCTTCTGACCAGCGCCGTGCTCTATATCGTTCCCCAGGGGCGGGTTGCTTATTGGGCCAACTGGACCTTGTGGGGGCTTTCAAAAGAGCAATGGACAGCCATCCATATCAATGTGGGGATTCTGTTTCTGATCGCCTTGCTGCTTCATACCAGTTACAATTGGAACAACATTGAACTCTATCTGACAAATAAAAGCCGGCAGATGAAGATATTTACCAAAGATTTTAACATCGCTCTGCTGCTGACGCTGATTTTTGTAGTGGGGACTTATGCCGAGATCCCGCCTTTTTCGATCATTATCGCCATTAACAGTCAGGTCAAGGACGCTGCCGCGCAAAAATATGGCGAACCGCCCTACGGCCATGCAGAACTTTCATCGATTCAATCATTTGCACAACATATTGGTATCGATCTGCGTGTTGCTACAAAATCCCTGAATGAAGCAGGATATACTGTTGAAACCAATACGCAATCTCTTAAGCAGATAGCCATTGCCAACGGCGTTTCTCCTCAGCAGATATATCTGACAATGATCAAGTCTTTCGTAACATCAGAAGGAGTTAAAAGCTTGCCGAAAAAGCCCGGTCAGGGGATGGGAAAGCTTACCCTGCAGGAGTTATGTGATAATCATGGCCTAGATATGGAACTTGTCATAAAATCCCTAAAGCAAGCAAATATTTCGTCTCAGGCAGAGAAGACTATAAAAGAAATAGGGGAACAAAACAATTTACGTCCGATGGATGTTTATAAAAAAATTAGCGAAATTATTGAAAATAAAAATATGATTTAGCTTACAGAGGAGTGCGGAAACCATTTAAAACGCAGCACCAGCTTCGGTTTCGATGCCGACTAACGGATTGGCGGTCGATTCTGGTCGTAAGTGCATCATTCGAAGGCTCTTATGGATCCGCCGAGATATCTTCTTAACGTGAAGGAAATGCTCGAAGTTTTTGGTTTTTTTCTGTTGGTTTTAATCGGTTTGGAACTGCTGGAGAGCATTAAGGCCTATTTGGATGAAAATAGAGTTCCCGGCAAGGTGGTCTTACTGGTCGCCCTTGTCGCTGTATCTAGAAAGGTTATCATCCTGAATTACAAGGGAACTCTCCCGATATGCTCTATGGCATGTCCGCTATAATCCTGGCACTGAGTGGCGGATATTATTTGGTGCGGCGTGCCATGCACTGGAAGGCGCTCGATTCAAAATCGTCATCCAACGTATGAATAATGAGAGTTTTCCCGTCGATAGATCCAATTCTACCCCCCCACGGAAAAGAGGGTTTTTACGATTGTTTAGCAACTTTATTCGATTTAAGGAGATACGTATGAACAAGAACGCTCTGGTAGTCTTTAACGGCGAATTGCTCTGTTTCGTGCATGTGTTGCTCAATGCGTTGGATATGCATGAGGGGGGGGCAGGAGGCAACGATTATTTTCGAAGGGCAGTCGGTTAAGCTGGTGGCCGAACTGGAAAAACCGGACAATGCTTTTCATAAGATTTACAGCAAGGCTCGTCAACAGGGGCTGATCCGTGGCGTCTGTAAGGCTTGCTCGGCCAAGCTTGGTGCGCTGGAGGCGGTTCAGGCTTCCGGCTTGCCTTTGCTGGAAGGTATGAGCGGCCATCCCTCTTTGAGGGAGTTGCAGGAGCAGGGCTATACGATAATAACCTTTTGAATCTGCGGGCCCTTGTCTGCCCGATAGAAATATTGATGTCGGTGTAAAAAGTTCGCCTTATGGCGTTACGGTATTGAAGGACCTTTAAGTGTCACTACCTGTTAGGATTTTGAGGATGTTTAGTTTTTTAAGGGCTTCCGGTGAGGCTGTCGTGGCCGGTGAGTATTGGCATAATGGAAGTGTTGTATGACCCGCACGGATAGGGTTTCTCCCGCTGCAGTGTTGTTCGTGGTCTGTTCGGCTCTGTTTTTGATGCCCTTCATGCTTTCGGCAGTGGCGGTGGCCCTGCCGACCATTGGCCGAACCCTGCAGGCAAGTGCCCTGCAGGTCGGCCTGGTGGAGACGGTTTATATCCTTTCGGTGGCGGTATTTCTGCTGCCCATGGGGCGTTTCGGCGATGTTTACGGTCGCCGGCGGGTCTTTATCTGGGGGATCTTTTTCTTTACCGTCGCTACCGCACTGATCGCCCTGTCCAGTTCCATAGAGATGCTTATCGGCTGGCGCATTCTGCAAGGCATCGGTTCCGCTATGGTCAACGCCAGCAGCCTGGCCATCGTGGTTTCGGTCTTTCCTGCCGAAAAGCGTGGCCG
>CAZKQY010000367.1:0-2081 GCA_964555005.1 uncultured Syntrophotalea sp.
CCATCCTCTTTTTTGTTCGCCCGCGCTTGGATGCAATGGTATGGAGGGCTGGGGATCGTAGTTCTTTCGGTCGCGTTGGTGATTCAGCCGGGGCTGGCAGCTAAACAACTGGCCGTGACTGAAGGCTACAAAGACGATCTGATCGGCGGCACAAAGGCACATGCGCGCCGGGTCCTGCTGGTCTACTGCATCCTGACCGGAATAGGCGTGGCATGCCTGTGGCTGCTGAGTGGCAACCTTTTCAATGCAGTGCTTTATGCGCTTGCGGCGATCTCTACCGGAGGATTTGCGCCGCACGACGCGAGCTTGGCCGGCTTTGGCGATTGGCCGGTACAATGGATGGTTATACTGATCTGCCTGCTCGGAGCTGTCTCCCTGGCTTTCTATCCTCGTGTATTCCGGAAGGGATGGCGGTTGATCCTGAAGGACGTGCAACTGCAGGGATTTCTGGTGGTCGCCGTGGCGGCGGTGACGTTGCTTGCGGTATGCATGCGGATGGTACACGATGTGCCCTGGTCGCAGACGCTGTACCACGCACCGCTGCTGGCGCTTTCGGCTCAGACGACTGCCGGCTTTTCCACTACCGATCTTTCGGGACTTGATGCGGCCTCGAAAATCGTGTTGATTCTGTCAATGGCTATAGGCGGCGGCATCGGTTCCACTGCGGGTGGCTTTAAAATCCTGCGGCTTATGATCCTGATACGTCTTTTGCAGGCGACAATTGTGCGCACCTGCCTTCCAACGCATGCTGTTTTCCGACCCTTTCTGGGGGGCCATCCCCTGGAGGATTTTGAGATTAAAGAAGCGTTATCCATCATTCTGCTGTTTGTGATGGTGATCATCGTTTCCTGGCTGGTGTTTGTGGCGACCGGGTACGATCCGGTCGATTCACTGTTTGAAGTTGTTTCGGCGACGGGAACAGTGGGATTGTCAGCAGGGGTGACAGGACCGGATCTGCCGGCGTTTCTGAAAGGTGTGCTTTGTGTTGACATGCTTATGGGAAGGCTTGAAATAGTGGCCTGGCTGGTGATACTGTTTCCGAGAACCTGGTTCGGGAGGCGAGCGGAGGCATCATGAGAATCGTTTTTGTAGGCGCAAGCGAGGTGACGGTGCGGACGGCCCAACTGATGGTTGAACGCGGTCACAAGGTGGTGATTATCGAAATCGATCACGCGAAAATTGAAGAACTTTCCGAGCAATTGGACTGCAGCTTCCTCCACGGGGACGGCAGCAAGCCGGACATTCTCCGCGAAGCCGGGCCGGAGCAAACCGACATTTTATTTTGTCTGACAAACAACGATCAAGACAACATCATTGCCAGCCTTGTGGGACGTTCACTGGGTTTCCACCGGATCGTCACCAGCATCCGGGATACAGACTTCGAGCCTATCTGCCGCGAGCTGGGCCTGGAGGCTACGATCAACCCCTCGCGGACAATCAGCCGGTATCTGGCAGATATGGCCACCGGTTCGGACATACTTGAGCTTTCCACGGTGATTAAAGGCGAAGCCAGATTTTTCACCTTCATCGCGGGTGAGGAACATGAATGCACCGTGGCTGAACTGGAACTGCCGGCGCAAGCGAGGGTCATTTGCTATTACCGCGAGGGTCGATTCACGCTGGCGGACGATACGTCCAAGCTGCGCAAGGACGACGAGGTTGTCATCCTTGCGCACAGCGAGAACCTGCCCGCTTTGCGGCAGCGGTTTAAACCCAAAATAGTGAGCAAAGACACCGAATAGGCATAGTTCAGGACTGGGCAGTATCGGTTTTTTAGGATATTGAGCGGGAATCCCCGGCATTTCAATGCCGGGATGAAAGCGTCTATCTGTAGCTAAAAAGATTCTTTTATTATAGGAAGATAGGCGGATTTATGTTATACTATCGGCATGGTTAATTACACCCATTCTCGAACCTCCGTTTATAACGTCAACTACCACATCGTCTGGTCGACCAAGTACCGACGGGAGGTGCTCGTTGGTGATGTCGGGGCCGATCTGAAGTTGCTGCTCGCACAGATTGCCGAATCGAAAGGGTTTACCATCTCGACCCTGGAAGTCATGCCCGACCATGTGCGTGTC
>CAZKQY010000368.1:0-5149 GCA_964555005.1 uncultured Syntrophotalea sp.
TCATAATGTTCCACCTTGCGCATAACCTGACAAAGTCCTTCGTCAGCCTCAAGCTTTTCAAGGTCTGCGACACAGTCACCGCCAGCTAAGTTCAGCAGAATCAAGGCCATGACGATCCAAACGTCAAGCGTGTCCAAACGTCAAACGGACGTCAAACGTGTCAGGCTTGCAAGATGGTAAGTTGAAATAAAATCTCGGGGTGGAAACGTCAAACGTGTCAGGCTTGCAAGATGGTAAGTTGAAATAAAATCTCGGGGTGCACCTTGAATTCAGACCAAGTCAACTTATTGAAAACGCGTGATTTTATATCCAAAAAGGCCCTAAAAAACCACTTATAAGCCTATTTTAGAGAGCAAAATCCAGATTATAACGATCAAACCCTGAATACCTTTTTGGCATTACTGGAAATAAGCCCAAGTCAAGAAACATGAACAGGAGTCTTGTCTGATGAAATAAATATCCACAACCGCACTTAAAAAAACTCAGCATACCCATCGGTTTCGGGAATTTGTTAAAGAAGCACTCCCCGGAAGATAAGGAAACCATTTGCAGGCCGTGGTTGCCTCAACTATACTGGGAAACACGGAGTTCGTCCGGAATATATCGGCGAATCATTTTGACAAGTCACCAGTTATCCTTTTTATGGTGATGTTCAAAATCCACCGTCGCAAAAGGTGATCAATGTTCAAAAAGCCCATCTGGATAAGCCATCGCGGTTATACGAAAAATGCCGTTGAAAACACCCAGGCCGCGTTTCGCGCCGCAGTCGATCTTGGATTTTCCTGTCTGGAAACCGATCTGAGACTGACCCGGGACGGTCGTATCGCTCTAAGCCACGACTCCGACTTGACGCGACTTGCCGGTGACCGGCGCAGGGTGCAGGACATAACGGCAGCGGAACTGGCCGGTATTCGGTTGAGGTCCCCTGATGAAACGTGCCCTGATCTCAATGCCCCCGTCTCTTCGAACAAGCAAAGAGATGACACAAACTCGATAATGTTTTTCGACGCGTTTGCCGCCGAATTTTCCCAGTGCCGATGGGTACTGGACATCAAGCCGGAGGCAGGCGATAAAACTATTCTGGCCCTGGCCCGTTGGGCTAAAGCCAAAAACTTGGTCGATAAAATCATTCATAATGCTAAGATGCTGACCTGGAATGCCGGCCATGAGGCGTTGGCACGCGAGCTTTTTCCCGGGCTGCAGTTTTATCCACGACAGCTTGAATGTTGGCGGGCTGGTCTCGCCGCGATGTCCGGAATTCCTGCTCTCGGAGGGATTCAGCCCGGAAAAACCTATGCCTTGCCGCCTACTGTTTCTGGTCTGCCCCTGTTTCGGTCCTCTATTGTTCAGCACTTTCATAACAGGGGCGCATCTGTCGTGGCCTTTCTTCCCCCGTGCGTGATCTCGGCGGGGAGGGCGGCTGCGGTTGGCTTTGATGAAATTTTGACCAACCATGAAATATTGCCAGAGGCGGCTTTCGGGGTCGGAGCATGTTAACTTCCTGAGTTTTAATGGAATTCTAGGTAAAAAGCCACCTTGGGGTCGGACAAGTCAACTTAGTAAAACAGGATTGTCTATATACAAGGCTGCCAAGATAGTAAAGTCAAGCTAATACAAAGAGGCCCCGCCAGTTGGTGGGGCCTCTTTGTATAGGGGAGCCGAGGATTCAGAGCAGCGCAGCGGTGCTTGCCGATACAAGGTCGGCGAGCGGTGAAACCCGCTGCCGATAGGTGCAGCGTCGGCAAAGGTCTTCGATGACCTGCTGCCGGGAAAACCCGTCGCGAATCCGTCGGGCGCGATCGCTATCCAGGATCTCTCCCAGCCCCTGTTGGTGGATGTTGCCCAAGGGGATATCGCCTTCGGCATCGAGGCAACAGGGCACCACGGTGCCATCAGCCAAAATGCCAATATGGTCGCGCAGACCGCGGCAGAAGCCTCGGTCGCCCTGATCGGATGACAAGGCATGGGGCCAATTGAATTCAAGCTCTTGGCTGAGAAACACCTTGGGCGCCAGGCACATCCCTTGGCCCGGTGTCAGACTGGCCGAAATCGGTATCGGCAGGACAAAAAAATCCTCAAGACGCTGCATCAGCTGACGATTCGCCTGGCCTGGCGATGGGGTACCGCCATTCCGCAGGTTCCAAAGGCGCAGGCTGATATAAATGACACTTTTTGCCATGGCTTCATGGATGAAAACAAAGATATCATCCAGGTAGGCGTGCAGGGAGGCGTAGTCTTTCGTATTTTCGAAACTGTGCAGGGAGATATTGATTTGACGCAGGGCAGGGCTGGCAAGCAGGGTGTCGCTCGTTTGGCGCAGCAAGGTGGCGTTGGTGGTCAGGTTGACCTGTTTGCCATGGGCATAACAATTTGCCAGCAGCAGCGCAAGGTCGGGATGCAGCAGCGGCTCGCCAAGCAGGTGCAGGGCCAGGTAGTCGGTAAAATCACCGATTTGTCGCAGGGTGTGGTCAAACTCCTCCAGAGTGACAAAGGATTTTGGCCGTTTGCTCTGGTGGCAGAAGCTGCACGAGAGGTTGCAGCGATTGGTAATCTCGACAAAGATGCGTTTGAATTTTTTCAGACGGATATGTTCTCAAAGGGTGGACACCGGCAAGGTGCGGATGCGACCTTAATCTAGTTGTCCATCCGGAAACGCTAGATGGACACAGTGTAGTTTTTATATGGGGAAAGGGCCATTTCTAGATGAAAATCAATCTAAGGTGAAACCAATTCTGTGGCAAGGATTTTGTGCTATGAGTGAAGCACTCTCACGGGCCACGTATATGATCCCTCACCGGCAGTAACTTGACGGTAAATTTGGTTACAGTTACGGCGTTTTCTTCTTCCTCGGCACCACAACGATTCCCGACTCTGTAACGGTATAGCCTTTTTGCTTGTCCGCTTCGAGGTTGTAACCAATTTCCTCGCCATATGGGATCACCACATTCTCCTCGATGATTGCCCTCTTGATTTTGGCATGCCTGTCGATGGTGACATTTTCAAACAGGATTGAGTCCTCTACCAGGCTGTGACTGTTGATTTTGCAGCAGGGGCCGATGATCGAGCGCCGCACAGTGCCGCCACTGGTGATGCATCCGCCACAAACGTATGAGTCGATGTTTGCGCCGCGCCGGTCGTCGTTGTCAAATACGGTTTTCGCAGGGGGGAAATTCCCCTGGTAGGTAAGAATCGGCCATTTGAAGTTGTAAAGATTCAATTGCGGGGAGACATGAACGAGGTCCATGTTGGCCTCGTAATAGGAATCGATGGTCCCCACGTCTCGCCAGTAGCCCCGCTCTTCGGCCTTCATGCCCGGAATCAGGTTGTCGTTGAAGTTATAGGCGAAAACTTTGTTGCCTTGTTCGAGCATCATAGGAATCACATGTTTGCCGAAATCGAGATCGGCATGTTGTTTCTTTCCCTCTTGCAGAGCCTCGATGAGTTTTTGAATGGAAAAGATGTAATTGCCCATCGACGCCAGACAGGTAGGCCGGCCCGGGATCGTTTCGGGTTCGCTCGGTTTTTCCGTAAAGGCCGTCACCCAGGAATCGTCGTCCACGGAAAAGACCCCGAAGCGCTTCGCTTCTTCCACTGACACCTCGAGGGAGGCAATGGTGATATCGGCCCGGGTTATGCGATGGGCAGCAATCATTTGCCCGACATCCATTTTGTAGATATGGTCGCCGCCGAAGACGGCCACATAATCGGCATCCGCAGATTCCACGAATCTCAGATATTGCCGAATCGCGTCGGCGGTCCCCCGAAACCACTCTTCGCTATCGCTGCTTGTCTCAGGCGAGATAGCCACGATAAATTCGTCCCGTCCGGTCCATTTGCCCCAAGAGTCCCAAATGTGCCGATTCAGGGTGTAAGCACGGTACTGGGTAAGAATGTAAATTTTTTTTATACCGGAATTGAAGAGGTTGCTCAAGACGAAATCGATGATTTTGTATTTGCCGCCAAAAGGAAGGTCCGGTTTTGCATTATGCAGCGTAAGGGGACTGAGGCGCTCTCCCTTGCCACCTGCGAGAACCATCGCGATCGTATTTTTGCGGATATCGTCGATTGCATACATATGGTGACCCTCCCGGAATTATTTAATACATCTGACCCAAAGCCAATATTCTCTTTTAATAGTATATAGCACTACACCAGATACTGCAGCTTGAGAAACAGCGACCAGTGATCAACCTTTATCGGTTGGCATGTTTATATGAGCTTTTTCTTGAGAATTGTTACATTAATTGACTTATTTAGCCCTGGTTTTGGACTTAGTGGCGCCTTTTTGCAGTAGGCTCATGCCGTAGTCCGACGGTCTTCCAAATATTTCATAATGGCCGCCGCAGACTGTTTCGAAAAGCTCACCGCCTCGGCAACAGTTTTTGCTCCTGTTACCACATCGCCGGAAGCGAAAATGCCTTCGCGCGTGGTCCGGCCCACTTCGTCTGTAATGACCAGTCCGCTTCTGCCGATTTCGATGCCCTTGAGATTACTTCTGGGGGCCTGACTCACAGCAATAATGATGGAATCGGCTTCAATAAACACTTCAGAACCTTCGATTGTACGCAGACTCGTTTTACCCTCTTCGGTTTCCACAGACTCGGTTCGCACGCACAGCACACCGCTGTCGGTAATCTCCACCGGCGCATGAAAAAAGGAAAATGAAACGCCATCTATGCGGGCGTAGTCATATTCATGTTGCGTGGCAGATATGTCTTTCAACCCCCGCCGGTACAGGATGCTCACCTCTGCCGCGCTATTGCGCAAGGCGGTTCGGGCGGTATCCATGGCAACGTTACCGGCACCGATAACTGCCACTTTCTTCCCCAGTTCATAGGCTTCGGGGCTCTTGAGGTAGTTGATGGCGTAATGCACATGGCCAAGGGTTTCGCCTTTGATGCGTAACGGGCGAGGGTTCCACACCCCGGTGCCGATAAACACGGCGGAATAGGCATCATTGAGCAGATCATCAAGGGTAATGATAGGGCCGACAAGCATGTTGGGGCGAAACTTAACACCCAGAGCCAGTAACCGTTTCTTTAATTTATCCAGCAGATCTTTGGGTAGACGGAAATCGGGGATGCCGTATCGGAGTACACCGCCGATTTTGTCTTTGGATTCAAAAATCGTCACCTCGTAGCCGTTGGCC
>CAZKQY010000369.1:0-3966 GCA_964555005.1 uncultured Syntrophotalea sp.
CACCTCCACGCGATCAAATTCACAACTCAACCGGTCAGCTTCTGCAACAGGCTCACTCCAGAGCGCAAAAAGCCGCACGAACGTTCCGATAATGCTGATGGCTGTACCGGGATCATTGATGGCAGGAGACAACGCTCGGCTGGCAATTTCAGACAGAACGATAAGACCAAATCGGGGATCCTTGTCGAATGTTCTGTCTCTGCCGATCCGAAATGCCTTCGTTATCTGATTTGTGTCTAGATCAGACAAATCTCCTGAGTCTGCAGTCACATAGGCAAGAGCTCGGCCCGGGGCCGAAAAAGTCCCGGGTAAGGCAGCTACCGTGATTCTTACCTGCGAATTTTTCGCCAAGGTCTGCAGCGCAGCAACCTCTACCCGCTGGACATATCCAATTGTGCCCCCGTAAATGGCCTGCCCCTCATTTTGATGCCGCCTTGCGGGGACGCCGAGAAGGGTGGGAGCCAATCTCCTTCGCTGTAAAGCATCAGCAGTCGCTGCCTCAACCTTATCGATAGTTCCTTCGAGACGCCCAAGGCGTGCAATGCGATCCACCCAATGCACAAACGTTATAATCACCATGGCAAGAATCATTAACGTGAGGACAAATAACGCGAAACGACCTGCTTCGTCGTAGTAACTGTTTTTTAAAGCCGTGAGCGCGACGATGCTGAAGATGAAGGTGCCAATAAAGGTCGAGAGAGCGTTCTGGGATACGTCATCGGCAATGACCAGAGAAAAAGAGCGCGGCGTTGCGGTATTGCTGGCCGAAGCATAGGGGAGACCATCGATGCGACAGCGAAGGTGGCGATCACCAACATACTTGTGGAAATAATGGTTAGCAGGGTTTCTAGCGCGTCGGAAGTGACCGCCGGAGCAAACCGGCCAATTTCGGAAGTATCCACCGTCTTCACAAGGAACACCAGGACGGTCGATAACACACTTACCGCGAGGGGCCTCACCTGATTTTTCAGGTTGGGCCTTTCCTATTTGTTGTCTCGAATGGGCTCCTGCATTATTTATTTTTAGGTAAGAATAGAGGGATGGTTTTCATTCAAGAATGTTTGGCTGTATTGAAACAAGAATTGGTGGCTGGGTTGACCAATAATATGCATCGTTGCAAGGCGGCTTGAACGTTGCCCTGTGGTAGCAGGAACCAGCGCTGTCGATCCGTGCCCCTGGTTTACCGCCAATGCCAGCGAAGAAGAACATCGCAAGTTTGGCAGCAGGGGACAAGCGGTAGGCGGTTGTCCTTTTATTTTCGCCAAACCAGTCGGTCAGAAAGCAGTCCGACTGCTAAGGCAAAGGCGTTGGACTTATTCCATACTCGCAGCACCCGAAAGTTGTCATAAACCAGATAGGCCTGGCCTTCGGGTCCGTCGGGGATAATCAGCGAAGCGTCCATGTGTCGACGGGGCAGGGTACGGCCGTCTATTCGCCGCACGCCGAGTTCTTGCCATTGCGAAAGGGGCAGGCGTTTTTTCAGCCCCTCGAGGGAAGTGTCAAACCCTTTTGGTAATCGCACCGGCCGGCCCCAGGTCTGGTCATCTTTCCAGCCAGCAGCGGCCAGATAGTTGGCTGCCGAGGCCAGCACGTCGGGCACCGAAGTCCAAATATCGCGGCGGTGGTCACCGTCGGCATCGATGGCATAATTGCGAAAGACCGAAGGCATAAACTGGCATTGCCCCATAGCCCCGGCCCAGGACCCCTTCATGCGACTTAAGGGGATGTGGCCGGCATCGACAATTCGCAACGCATCAAGCAGTTCCTGACGGAAATAGGCACTGCGCCGCCCGTCATAAGCCAAGGAAACCAGCGCCTTAATAACCGGAATGTCTCCGGTATGGTTGCCGTAGTTGGTTTCGATGCCCCACAACGCCACGATAAAGCGCCTCTGCACCCCGTGACGATCCTCGATTCGCCCCAACCAGGTCGGATAGCGCCGCATCATCCGGTGGCCTTCGGTGATTCTCTGGTCGCTAACCCGGGTTACGACATAATCCTCCACCGACTGGGTAAATTCCGGTTGCTTTCGATCGAAAACGATTACCTCTGCCAGTGGATCTCTAATGTCGGCCAGGGTTCTCTCCAGAGTCTGCTGAGAAATGCCAGCGGCAGCGGCTTCGTTGCGAAACTCCACCACCCATTGCGCAAATTTCTCCTTATTGAGCTCCGCATGGGAAAAAGGTGCCAAGCACAGACAAATTCCAAGGATCGTCACGACCAATCCGCTATATAAGATCGGGCTAACCAGGGAGACGGGTCCCAGCCTGTTAAATGAGTTCATGCTTATCCTTTATGCGGAATCCAGCCCAATCAATGAAATCTTGTTAATTTTTATAATAGATTTTCTTGTTAAATGAAACCATATTCATCATTCTAGCAGCACTTTGATGGTTTGCATTAGGGATATTTGTCCTGTCTAATCCTTTTTGTCGTATCTTCTTAATACCATTGGTGCTTGTTTTATTGTTAAAACGTTTTATTGTGGGGGGGGTATGCCGGCATCACCAGATTTCCGTCGCTGAACCAGAACTGCCAGACCAGAACAAATTGGGGCTGAATATGAGCTAGCGTCCATTCGCAAACTCTGGATAGACACAGTGTTGTTTTCACATGGGAAACAATTAATTTTTCCCAAGGTCAAGGAAATCAAGTTCTTGCAGGTCGGCGTAGCGGTTTCGGCCACAAGCAAGGGCACGGATTGACTCCGAGATTGGAGAAAAGAGCCATTTCCGGATAAAAATTAGCTAAAAGTATGTTGTGAAAGTCCAGAGGAGACTTGGCGGGCAGGTTGCTAGAATATCCGTTAACCGGTCTAGTGAAGGAATGATACATTGTCAGCAATGGTTAAGAGTTTGGCAGTTCACCGGTTTCGGCACCTGAGGTGCTTATCACCAAAGGCACTTTATTTGCCCCCTCCTGTGGGGGGATTCTCTATATTAAATCTTTATATAATCCGGGGATAAATGACCACCCATCAGGTATCAAAGGCCCGCCAGGTAAACTTGGCGGGCCTTTTTCGTATTGCGCAGGATTTATCTGACACAGATATCATCTCTTGGATGCGGCTTACTGCGTCGCTCCGAATACTTTTTTCAGTAGTTCCGTAGATCTTGCCGCCGGATCCTGGCGGATTTTACGCTCTTCTTCGCCGAGGATAACAAACAACCCGTCCAAGGCACCGTCGGTAACGTAACGATTCAGATCAAAACTCAGATTCTCACCGAAGGGAAGGCTTTTCATGGTCGTGTCGAGTTGCTGAAAGTTACGAGTGGCGCCTACGGTAGCCAGGGAGTCGCGGACGACCGGGCTGAAGAGTTCTGCCAGTTTCGGTCGGGTACGTTCGGCAAAGTAATCGGTGGCGGCCGTGTCGCCGCCGTTAAAAACCTGCCGGGAATCGTCCAGGGTCATGTCGCTGATTGCCTGCAAAAAGATCTCTTTGGCCTGGGGGGCGGCTTTCTCTGCGGCCCGGTTCATGCTTGTCTCGAACGCGTCTACTTGGTCACCGTAACCGGCGAAACGGAGTATTTTTTCGGCCTTGGCCAGCGGTGTCGGCAGGGGGATGCGAATATCCGGGTTATTCAGGTAGCCGTCGATCTGGCCGACCCGGCTCACGCTGTTGTCGGCGCCTATGCGTAAAGCCTCTTTCAGACCGGCCGCGATATCCTTGTCCTGCAGGCTGCCGCCGCTGATCAGGCCTTTTACCCCGTCGAACAGGCTTCCCCATCCGGCTTCGGCTGAAGGTGTTGCGGTCCAGAGTAAAAAAGCACCCATGCTCAATAGAATCGCCGTCCTCAGGTTTTTCATTTTTAATCCCTCCCCCTTCTTTTATACATATTCTGATAACGTTGTTTCTGTTGCGGCATTATAACTTAAACTCTTAACTTTGTCTTTTTGCAATAGAAGGCTAGGAGACTGTCGGACTTACCATGAGCCGACGGAAAAATCATCTGATTGGCCCATATT
>CAZKQY010000370.1:0-2649 GCA_964555005.1 uncultured Syntrophotalea sp.
CCGTGAGCCGCGAGCGGAACCGCCTGGCCCGCGACCTGCACGACACCCTGGCCCACTCCCTGGCCGCGCTTTCGGTGCAACTGGAGGCCCTCCGCACCCTGCTGGCACACGATCCCGCCGCGGCCCAGGACGCATTGAACGGGGCCACGACCCTGGCCCGAAACGGGCTGGAGGAGTCACGGCAGGCCATCCAGGCCCTGCGCACCGATCCCTTGAAGACCCTGGGCCTGGTCGGCGCGCTGCGGAGCACCCTGCAGGCTTTCCAGGCGCGGAGCGGCGTGCAGGCCGACCTGAGCGTGGCTGGCCAGGAACCCGACCTGACGGACGAAGAGGCCCAGGCCCTGTTCCGCATCGCCGACGAGGCCCTGACCAACGTGGAGCGTCACGCTGCTGCCCAGCAGGTGACCGTGCGTCTGGCCTTCGGCAACGACCGCATTGACCTGGTGGTGCGGGACGACGGCGTAGGCTTCGATCCTGATGCCGTAGACCCTGACCGCTACGGCCTGACCGGGATACGAGAGCGGGCGGCCATGATCGGCGCGAGGCTCAGGGTGCACAGCCGTCCCGGTGGCGGGACCAGGATTTGGTGTTCGTTGGTGAGGTGACACAAAATGGGTCAAGCGGGAGGGCCAAGACGCCTCCCGCTTTTGTTTTTCGGGCTGGGCATCGTGTGGTGTTGCTCTTGATGAGCTTATCCAACCTGGTCCAGCGGGCTGCGAACCGCCATGGCGCCTCGGTTGAGAACGTGGGTGTAAATCATCGTTGTTCTCACGTCCTTGTGTCCGAGCAGTTCTTGCACCGTGCGGATGTCGTAGCCGTCTTCGAGCAATCGGTACAGAAACAGAATAGCGTTAAGGGCTTGATTCTGAGTAGAGGCGGCGACCTTCTGATCCACGGCCAGGTGGGTCAGAAAGGCCTCGATTTCCGGAGTGCCCATGTCCCTGGGATGTCGTTTGCCGTGGTAGAGAATGTAGCGTTTGATCCAGCGGACGTAGGCTTCTTCGGTGCGGATAGAGTAGTGCTTGAGCCGGATGGTGTCGCGGACTTGATCGAGGAGTTTTCTGGGCCGTTTGCTCATTTCCTCTTCTCCATCGTGGGTTAGGGTGAACGTGTTCTGATGGGATCCTGATCGTTTTCTCCGGCGCGCTTTTGCAGGGCGATGAGGAAAGCGGTGAGATTTGCGTCTTCTCGCTGGATATAGTATAATGGGTTTACTTACTGTCGGGGGTTTTGTATCAGTTTAACACAAATCCCCGAGTATTTCAAGCGCGTTATGCGGAAGTTATTCTGCATATATGCAACTATGCGGAAAAACTTCCACATAGTAATTGTTGGGCGCTTTCTGAAAATTAGAAATGCAACAGCCATTGTTGTTTCAAAAATAGAAGAATAGGAGATATCTGGCAATGAATAACAAAAAACGAAAATTACGAAAAGAGTGGATGTTAGGTTTTTTGGGATTAATGAGTTTCATGGGGCTTCGATATTTTCAAACTGGAGAATGGTTATATTTAATCTGGTTTACTTGGGTGCTTTGGTTTGCGTGGTTTATTCCACTCAAATCTGAATAGGTCATTTAAAAGGTAACAAATAGTTATGCAGGCAAATTCAATAAACATCGCATACACCCATTGAAAGAGGTATCGGAATGGAAATCGTTGGTACTGCATTTCAGATAGGATATCCCTCACGTATGCTTGCTTTGTGACAACCTTGCTTATAATAAGAACTTTTAGTATGGATCCAGCTATCATCACTGTTCTGACTATCCTCATTGCCACTGTGGTTGCGCTCATTTTCGAGGCCGTCCGCATAGACGTCGTTGCGCTTGTCTGCATGCTGGCGTTAGGATGGACCGGCGTACTGACACCACAGGAAGCGATCTCTGGTTTTTCGAGCGATGCCGTAATTGCCATGATGGCGGTCATGATTTTGGGACGGGGCATTGCGAAAACCGGACTTATGGACCGGTTCTCGCGCGCCGTTTTGAAAAGAGCGGGAACGAGCAGGTCAAAAGTGATCGGGATGATGTCGCTGTCGGTTGGGATGCTGTCAGGATTCATTCAAAACATCGGCGCCGCGGTGCTTTTTCTGCCGGGCATACTCAACATCTCACGCCGGGGAAAAATCCCGGCATCGGTGCTGATCATGCCGATCGGCTTTGCCGCCATTCTGGGCGGCACTTTGAGCATGGTGGGATCGGGCTCTCTGATTCTGATCAATGACCTGCTTCGCAATGCCGGCATGGCGCCTTATAAATTGTTCAGCGTCACGCCGGTGGGCGTGCTGCTGCTGCTTGCCGGTATCGGTTTCTTTTTCTTATTCGGCAAAATTGTCCTGCCGGATTCAGCCGCGGAACAATCAAGTTCGGAACAGGAAAAGCTCATCGCAGCTTTACACCTGCCGCATCACATCTGGCATTATACCATTCCCCAAAACAGCGCATTAACCGGCAAAACGACAGAGCAGTCGGGTGTGTGGGATAAGTTTAACCTTCATATTCTCAGTATTTCCCGCGGCAAGAAGCTGGAATACGCTCCTTGGCGGAAGACAAAATTAGAGACAGGGCAGGAATTGGCGCTTTTGGGCAAAGAAGAAGATGCCAAAAAATTTGCCGCCGCATATAACCTGACACAAAAGAAACAAGAC
>CAZKQY010000371.1:0-2727 GCA_964555005.1 uncultured Syntrophotalea sp.
CGTGAACAACAGCGCAGACCAGGCGAAGGCCGCCCAAGGCGCTGCAGCGATGGAACCGGGCGGCACGGCGCCGATCCATTCCAGCAGGGGGGCGGCGAGAAATCCCGCGATCTGGGAACTGCCGACCACCAGGGCCACGCCCAGCGCACCGCAATAGCGCGCAGCGAGCAGCCGCGGCAATGGGATCGGTGCCGCCAGAACCACTTCGTGTAAATGGGCGTTTTGATCGCGGATGACGGGCTGGGCGAAGATCCAGGCCCAGGCGAACAGCAGAAAGAATGTATTTCCCGAGGTCATCATGTAGACCAGGCTGGGTGCGTTGCGCGGAATGCCTACCGCCCCCATGTTGCGCAGGTAGTCCGCATTGCCCAGCATCAGCAGCAGATACCCTGTCAGCACCACGTAGATTAACGGGATGATGCCGTTGCGCAAGCCGAACTTGAATTCGTCCCAGGCTTCTCGTGCAAAAAAGTTCATCACACCGCCTCCATCGTGCCTACGTTGGCCAGCGCCACATGATAGGCGTCTTCCAGTCGCGGCGCATGAGAAACAAATCCGGCTCCGGGAGATTCCTTCGCCTGCACCACGGCGAGGGTGCCCTGGGGTACCGCCGACAGGTGTACGGCTTCCGGCAGAGGCTCGCCCCGCGGCACCACGCGGGACCACAGGCAGCCATCCAGTCCGGCAATCAGGTCGGTTGGCGAGCCCTCGGCGACGATGCGTCCGTCGGCCAAGATCGCCAGGCGGCTGCAGAGGCTTTCGATGTCCTCTACGATATGGGTGGAAAGCAGCACCACGGCTTCGGCGGCCACGTCCGCCAGCACTCGGTGAAAGCGGTTGCGTTCGGCCGGATCGAGGCCGGCGGTGGGTTCGTCGACGATCAGCAGGCGCGGAGACCCGATCAGGGCCATGGCGATGCCGAAACGACGCAACATGCCGCCGGAATAGGTCGATACCGCGCGTCCGGCGGCTTGCGACAGATTGACCCGCTCCAGCAGCGTCGCTACCTCGGTGTGCCGCTCGCGACGATTGGTGCGTCCTTTGAGCCATGCGAACCGTTCCAGCAGATCGCGACCGGACACCCCGGGGTAGGATCCGATCTGCTGCGGCAGATAGCCCAGCAGCCTGCGCAGGCGCTCGGGAGATGCCAGTACGTCCACTCCGTCGAATTCGATATGGCCCGCGTCCGGCATCTGCAACGTGGCCAGGGTCCGCATGAGGGTGCTTTTGCCGGCCCCGTTTGGTCCTAACAGACCGTACAATCCCGGCCCCACATCCAGGTTGACCCCGGCGAGGGCCTTGATGCCGTTCGGGTAGGTTTTGGACAACTCCGTAACTCTGAGCCTGCTTGCTGTATCCATTCTGTTTTCTCCTTCATGACTGCTCGGAATTTTGTAGATTTTCAGGTTTTTCCAAATCCAAATCCAAATCGAAATCGGGATCGGGATCGAAATCGGGATCGAAATCGGGTGTTAGCCTTTTCGTTTTACTTCAAAAGCCAAAGACCGATCCCGATTTCGATGAAAATCTTGTCAAACCGATCGATTATCTAAATATCCTGCCAGGCCGCCGGTTGGCTCTCGTCCTCGGGAGCCGACGACGCTACGGGCTGCAGCTGTGCCGTTTCCTCCGCCTGGACACCCGGCTCTTCCGCGCCGAACGGACGGAAGCGATGCAGCAGCACCGGGGTGACGAAATAGTCTGCCGCCAGTGCCGCCAGAAGCCCGGCAGCGACCAGGATGCCCATGTTCACGAATACTCGGGCTGCGGAGGCCAGGTAGGCGGAGAAATTCAGGATCAGCACCATGGTGGTCAAAAACAGGGCGGTGCCCACCGAGACAAAGACGCGGCGGGTGGTTTCCCTGTAGGATCGCGTCAGGGTGAATTCCAGCTGGCTGTGGTTGATGAAGTGGATAGTGTCGTCCACGGCCAGGCCCAGCAGCATGGGCATGATGGTAACCGTGATCATGTCCAGCGGGATGCCGGCGAAGCCCATGATGGCCCCCACCACCAGGGCTGGCGAGATGTTGGGGATCATGCCGATCAGGCCGATTTTGACGCTGCCGAAGACAATGGACATAAGCACGGCGATGATCCCCAGGGCGATGAAAAACGACTTGATCTGGCCCTTGGTGACGTAATCCAGCATGACGGTGAACTGGGATACGGAGCCGATGAGCAGCACCTTGGAATCGGGAAACAGCTCTTTGCCCCGCTGCTGGATGAGATCCAGTTCCCTGGCTGCCTCTCCGGAGCTGTAGTCGGCGATCTCCACCATCAGGCGCAGCCGCTGGTAGTCGTAATCCACCCATTTTTCCGCCTCCGCCCCGCCGGCGTTTTCATACAGAAGCAACAGCTGGGCGATCATTTCGCGACTTTCCGGGATGCGGTAATAGTTTGGATCCCCGGCGTGGAGCACCTGGTTCATGTCCTTGATGATATCCAGCAGGGAGGCGATTTTTTTGGTCAATCGAAAACCCTGGACCTCCTCGACCAGTTGTTGAAATTTTTGCAGGTTGGCCGGCTCTTTTGCAGCTCCCGGTTGGTCGAACTCAAGGGCTACGTCGTAGGAATACACCGACCCCACTTTGGTCTGGCCGATCTGGTGGAGGCGGTTCACGTAGGGTACCTGAAGGCCGAAAGTGCGGAGGACGTCGAAGGAGACCTCATGTCGGCTGATGCCGATGAGACATACGATGGTTGCCAGCACGGTGAGGATACAGGTGG
>CAZKQY010000372.1:0-2393 GCA_964555005.1 uncultured Syntrophotalea sp.
AGCCACTGGCCCAGTTTGTCGAAATTCTTCTCCTTGACGAGTTCGAGCATGGCCTTGAGCATGGCCGCGACATAGACCGGCCGAGCAATCCTGTCACGGTTCGCCAGCCAGAAAGCCAGACGCTCGCCATCCGGCACGATCTTCTCTTTGAACAGAGACTGAAAGACGCCTGCAAGCGCGGAGATATTGATCTCAACCAGCCAGTTGTCCTTGTCCCGATGTTCTTCGTCCCAGTCGTTCAGGTAGGTCAGAAGCTCTTCATCCGTGAGGCTCACAAGATCCTCGGCGGACTTCGGGCTCCGGTAGCTGACCGTGCCGCCGGTTACTCCGCCGTAGGGTGAATAGCTGTCATCGGTAACCGCTTCAGCCGAAGATTCACCTTCCAATTCATCGAAATACTGTCGAAGATCACCGCTAAGCAGTGCGGCGAATGGGCGTAGCTGCATATGGTGAAAGTAGCGCTGACGCTGCTGAAAAGCCTCCTCACTGTACCGTTCATCCATCCATTCACGGAAATCCTCTTTCGAAGGCCCGCCGAGAATGGCGTCGAAAATCCGTCTTCGTTCCTCCTCACTGAGCAAGCGGGGGCCGAAGTGTTCACTGGCCTTGCGGATCATCAATTGAAATTCGAAGTGATGCTCCCATTTGGGATAGTCATCGTGCCCAAGAATCTGCTCGCGTATCCATGGGAGGGTCTGGTCATTGGGGTGTGACGCGTAAAGGTGCTGCCGCAGTCGCTTGAACACCTTCCAGCGATGATTTCGCAATGCCTGATCCAGGGCATCAATGGATTCCGGGGCTTTGTCATAGACCTGCTCACAGGCATAGGTCAGCGTCTGCACCAGAGTTTCCTTCGCATCCTGATAGTCGCGATCCGGCTTATCCAGCCTGGCGCACCAGATCTCCGAATAGTCCTGATCGCTGCCTTTTTCGAAATCTTCCGGGTGCATTCCCATCCTGATCATGCTTGCCACCGCATCGATCAGGATGCGGGATACCTGATAGGGCTCATGCTCGGCCAAGGGACGAACACCTTTTTCCAGGATTTGCTGATATTCCCATTGATCGAAACGCGGATTCGGCTCTAGCGAAGTGTTCCAGGCTTCCGGGTTATCTTTGCGACGGGACTGCTTTTCGTCCTCTTTCGGGTCCGGTTGAAAGGCGATCGCATACTGAATGATTTCATGTGCGGCGTTGCGAGGTGGCCCTTGATCGCTTCCCCACTTTTTGAGAATTTTGACGATGAGTTCTTCCTCGCCCCATCGGTAGGGTGATTTGAGAAACTGCTTGATCAGGGGCTTGAGGCGAAGTGAAAGCGCAGTGTCTTTTAAATCACAAGCGATTGAAAAGATTTCCCTCAAAATGCGAGGGTTGTCCGTCTGTTCCAGGCCGAGAATGATTTCAACAACTTGTTCCGGGTTTTGTTCGGAAACTCGTTGCAAGTAAAAGATAGGCCACCAGAGTGGAGTGATAATACGGCCGTCTCCTGCGGCCTCTACACCTGGTGGGTTCTTGAAAAAACCATTTTTGGATAACGGATTGATCCATACCGGATTGTCGACTGTTTTAAAAAAGTATGCGTAATTGGCGCCACGGCGCTTGATTAACTCAAGCATGTTTTCAATATCGCCTTGTTCAGGTTGCGGCTTCTCTAAAATCGCTCGAATAGCGCCTTGATCCTGAGCAGTTATAGGGGCCAACAGATCGATAACAATACGCTCGGTCAGAAAAAGCTGCTGCCAAAATGTCTCCTCATCGGCATGGGTGTTGTGATGGGCCAGCGCCTCAAAAAATTTCCACACAGAGTGAAATCGTTCGGATTTCTCCAACCTGATGCCTTGATCCAGAGCGTCGTGCATTGGATCAATCTTGCTCATCACAGAGTGAATTTGTTCTTTTCTTGTAGGTATCTGGTTTAGCTCAAAATACTTATCAACGTTTCGTATGGTTTTATCCAGACCAGCATCAATGGTCTTGCCGTTCCATTCACCCTCATAACGATTCTTATCCGAACACAGTCGAGAATACAGGTTAACCCTCATGCCTCTAAAGTCAGGTCTCGACTCTTGAATCTCGCTCTCGACAAAAACACGAGGAAGTTTCTCCAGAAGTTCTCTCAAAGACTGCGCGGCCTGAGAGAACCGGTCGGGGTTGTAAATGTTCTTGGCCGCATAAATGGCTCCAAGATACCAGGCGCCTAGAGAATATTTTTGAGATTTTGTGGCGCTGAGAATTTCGAAGACCTGTTTTTGTATCGAGTTAAGCTCCAGAGGGCCTGGGTCTGACACGGGGAAATCTAATAGATTCTCTTTTATGCGATTAGCCACGATTATGCCTCTCCTTCCGCACCAGCCGGGCATTTCGACTTGATGAATTCGAACATGGGGCGGAAA
>CAZKQY010000373.1:0-14478 GCA_964555005.1 uncultured Syntrophotalea sp.
CCCTTCATCGGCGTCAAAAGCTGCCACCCCGCCGATGGGAAAACCGTAGCCCCAGTGAATATCCGGCATGGCCAGAGAGGGGCCGACGATGCCGGGCAAGGTGGCCACATTGCGCACCTGCTCCAAGGCCTGCTCCTGTTGCAATACCGCCATCATCTGTTGGTTGGCATAGATCAGACCTTCGGTGCGCATGGCCCCTTCTCGGGGTATCCGCCAGCGACACTCGTCTATTTTTTCGACCTTGACCGCCATCGCCTGCTCCCTGTGTTTTAGCTACAGATCAAGATACACCCTAGCCTGCCAACCCCCACTCTGTTCCTGCACTAAAAGGCGGTGATAGGTCACTGCCTTCACCTCCCGCAAGGGGCTGAGCCCTTCGCGCGTATACTCTCCAACCAAGCGAACCGTTAAGCGATGGTCGACCAATTCTTCAAGGTGAAAAACAGCTGGGCAAAAACCCCGCTGTTCGACCAGAAACAGGATTTCCCCCAGCCAAGCCACCAGCAACTCTTCCCAATTAGCGGCCTGCAACTCTATCTTCAGCTTTTGTTGGGCTTCGACCGGGCAACGCCGACCAAAGAGAATCTCTAGCAGGCCCCGAGCGGCGCAGACAAAGAGGGCATCGAGAGTGGTTGCCCATGCCTCGATGCCCATATCGGCGGTATGTTCCAGCAGCCGGTAATTACCCACCACCATCTCCGGGGGCAGAACCGATTCATTCATCGCGCCGCCAGTCGACTCGGCAGACCGCATGGTCCTCGGCCCAGGTGACCTTGATTTCACCCTGATGAGCCTTGTACAACGCCCGACCCAGATGTTCCGCGAGCTTTTCTTCGGTGGTTTCGATGAGCATATCGTCCGCCGACCGCTCCATACTGATAATCCGGGCCAAGGGATTTTTGGCCATAACCTTTTGCTCTTCGTTGCGAAGCATATTGCGAATTTCAGCCTCGTGCTGCCACAGATAGGTCCCCTGCAGGGCGACGAAACCTTCAGCATAACCGTCCCGGATCTTGCGGCAAGCGGGGCAGATTACCTGTTTGGCGGTAGCACTGCACTGCAATTGAGCCGCCTCGGCATCCATAAACCAACGCTTTTTTCGATAGACGGCACCACATTCGGAACAAAGGGAAGGTTCCGGCAATCCGGCCTGGTCAAGATAAGGATCGTTACTGGTATTGAGGCGTCCACGTTTGTCGCTGGTACCAAATTTTCTTACGTCTTTTCGCATACTTGCCTCCATGTTTAGCTGTTTATGGACTGTCTTTGGAGTATAGCACCATCCAGAGACGAATCCAGGCAAGACAGGAAGCACAGCAAGAGATGCTCAGGCACAAAAAAACGGGGTGAATCCTGTAGCGGATTCACCCCGTGCTATTCATTTTGACCAACGCTGTTAGTGGGCGGCAGCGGTAACCACGTATTGGGTGAAGGGGTTGGCGAAAAGCAGAATCATGGCCACAACGAAAACGTAAATGGCCAGGGACTCGATCATCGCCAGACCGATCAGCATTGTGGTCAAAATCTTGCCGCTGGCACCGGGGTTACGGGCTACGCCTTCCAGAGCGCTTTTAATAGCCATACCCTGGCTGAGACTGGTAGGAACGACACCGAATACCATGCCAAATCCAGCGGTAATTACACACCAAGTAAAGTAATCCATGCTTGCTACTCCTTTTCAATAATTAATGTGACAACACTATTGCTCCGGTCCAATCACGGACCTTCAACATTCCCTACAGGGATTAATGGGCTTCTTCCAGGGCTCCGGCAAAATAGATCATGGACAGCAGGGTAAAAACAAAAGCCTGAATAAAAGCAACCAATATCCCCATCAACATCATCGGGATCGGCACCAACGCCGGTGCCAGGGACAGAAAAATCATCAATACAATCTCGTGACCGTACATGTTGCCGAACAGGCGCAATGTGAGGGATAGGGGTCGGGCGAGATGACCAATGATCTCAATGGGCAACATCAGGGGCACCAGCCACCAGATGGGGCCGGTAAATTGCTTAATGTAGGACAGACCGTGTTGTTTCAGGCCGATGATATGGGTCATGCCAAAGACCGACAGAGCCAGAGCCGCATTAGTATTCAGGTTGGCTGTCGGCGGCATGAAACCGGGAATCAAAGCGATCAGATTAGAGACCAGTATAAACAACGCCAGGGTGGCAACCATCGGAAAGTAGGCCCGGCCTTTGGGTCCCATGGTTTCACCGATGAGCCGCTCAATCTGTTCCAAAACTACTTCCATGAAGTTCTGCACCCCCTCGGGGTGTTTCTGCAGTCGTCTGGAGGCAAAAAAGCCGGCCAGAAGCAGGATCGCCATGGTCGCCCAGGCATTGGTAACATGATTGAAATATCCGTAATCGGCCAATTGCTCCGGCGTGTAACCGAATTTCAGCTTCTCAACCAGCCACTGCATAAACAAAAAGGGATGAGTCATGATATACAAATCCTGCCTTTGATAATTCGTTCCAAGGCCAGCCCCAGAACGTTCAGCACCACAACTGAAAGGCCAACCGCCAAGGCCGGCGGGGACACCCGCGCTGGCCCGATCAACAAAAACAACAGCGCCGCTAGCACCAGCAACCGCAGCAATCCGGCAAACTGATAACCCCGGCTATTTTTCTGACCCGGTGCCGCCAGTAGTTTTGTCAGCGACCAGTGCAACCAGTAAAAACTCCCAATAGAGACCAACCCGCCTGCAGCGACGCCGAAAAAGACCGCTTTGGAATGCCACAACAAGCTGGCAACCGTTAAACCGGCCCACAGCAGCCAGTTGCGCCGACAGATCAGGACCGGTAGAAAGTCATCCGTTTTCGGCATCGTTTTTATCGTCCTCTCGCTGCTGACGTTTCAACTCCCGGTTAGAAAGAACAAAGAGATTTCGAAATCCAGCGGCGATACCGAATCCAAGAAACAGCAGGGTCAGCCAGGGGGAGGTTCCCAGCCAGCGATCCAGATAGTAACCAAAGGCCAAACCGATGATGGTGGCAGCGACCATGGAGATTCCCAGACTGGACAGAAATCCCAAGGATTTGTACAACTGCCGCCGATCTTCCGCCATCGAGTCCGCCTCTGATCTACCTGCTCTTTACTAAAAGTGTAAACAACCCACCCTAGGTATCATAGCGGTTAGGGGAAGTCAAACTGAAAGTCCCCCTTGGCTTGCTTCTAATCCCTTCTGCAGAGCGGCTTTCAAACCATAAAAAGCTTAACGAAACCGGCAAAAACAACTTCGTCGGGACCGCTCACCATATGTTCTTTCATGAACTTGAGGGCCTCGAAGGAAGATCGGCTGCTATGATAGGGTCGATCCGACGTCAGAGCTTCGTAAATGTCGGCCAGCCGGCAAATCCGAGCATAAGGATGAATCTCCTCGGCTTTCTTCTGGTAGGGATAGCCCCCACCGTCGTCCCTTTCATGGTGCTGAAGAATAATGGTTCTTGCTTCATCGGTCATCAGACCGCTGCTCTCCACCATTTGATAACCATCGAGGACATGACGCTGGACAATCTCCCGCTCCTCGTCAGTCAGCATACCAGGCTTATTAAGAATTTCGATGGGGATTTTACATTTGCCGAGATCGTGCAGGAAGAACCCGGCTCCCAAAGCCTGCATATCGTGCTGGTTATCGCCACTAAACAGATTTTGCGCCAGGGCGATACTGAAAATACCGACATTGATTGAATGGACATAGGTGCTGTGATCGTAAGTCGTAAGCTGAAGCAGATGCTTGGTTGCCTCAGCGTCAGAGACTATGAGATTAACCGTGGGTTCCAGAATTTCACAGGTTTGAGCAAGAAAAACAGCCCGTGGCTCCTCAAAGGTTCGCCGCAAGGTCTGCAGGCAGGAGGTATGCACCGCTTCGGCCTTTTTTTCTGATGATATAGCCGGATCGTTGACGATGGAAACCAGCGTCTCTTTCAGGTAGGTATTGAAGTGAACTCTCTCTTCTCTACGAATATAGAGCAGGCCGGCGCCACTAGCAATGACTCGATTCCGCGCAGCGCGATCAAACCACACCCCCTTCTTGGCAAAAAAAACGTACTGCCCATCACTAACACAGCGATAAAGATCGCAAGGAGTGAGCCGCTCGAACTGTAAGGTCGCAAGTGCTACGGGCAAAAACTGTTCATTCAAAGCTTCGCCATATTCTTCCACACCCCCCCCAATCAAAAGCAGCTCTATTAGTCAACTCATTTATATCGATCCATCAACACACCAAACCTCTGGTTCAAGTCCGTCAATATAAACAATTCACGCCTCTTAGTCTACCGCCAGGAATCTGTCGGGCTTAACGGGCCTAAACGAAAAACTGCCTGTTCGAGAATTCAAAAGTGAACAAACGAGCTATTTACGAGCTATTTGGCGAAAACTCGACCAGGCAAGCAATTTTGCAGTCAGCTCATGGTAAGCTCGACAGCCTCCTAATGCCCAGATCAGCTGTTTAGATAATCGGTTATGCTTTTACCAAGATCCTGGAAAATACGCCTGAATTCCTGTTCATCCCTTTCCAGCAGGGTAATTCGAATACCCTGTTCCATAGTGCAAAAGGAAGACAAGGGAACCACGCAGATACCAGTAGATGCCAGCAGATAATAGACAAAACGCTTATCGAGTGAGACCTTCGGCTCGGCCACCAGATTTTCGACCAGAGTGCGAACCTCAGCGATCTCGATGGGTAGACTCTGATCCTTCCTCAAGCGACCTTTTTCAAATACTACACTCATGTAAAACGCACCGTTGGTCCGGTTGACCTTAATGCCAGTAACCCCCTGCAATATTTCTACAGCAATATTGGAATACTTTTCATAGCGATCCTTGCGTTCTTTCAGATAAACCGGATACAGGGGATGACTCAGCAGCCGCGGAATGGCTTTTTGCGGCAGAGTGGTGGAACAAACCTCTACCATCTTGGCATCGAGGATGCTCTTCACATACTGCCGGAACACCGGATCCTTGTCGGCATTATAGACCTCCATCCAACCGCAACGGGCACCGGGCCAGGGTACTTCCTTACTGATACCTTTAAGAGCCAGAGCCGGCACGTCACCGATAATGTCGGAGAGCGGCTTGGTCGAAGCGCCGTTATAAACGATATTGTGGTAGACCTCATCGCAGATGATGAACAGGTCATATTCATGAGCGATAGCGATCATTTCCTGCAGAATACGTTCTGGATAGACGGCACCGGTGGGATTGTCCGGATTAATAATAAGAATCCCAGAGATACTCGGGTTGTATTTAACGGACAGGCGCAGATCATCCAGGTCGGGATACCAGTTATTATCCGGGTCGAGACGGTAGGAGATAGGCTTGGTCCCGGCATGGGCAGCTTCAGCGGAGGAGTGGGTCGAGTAGGTGGGAGAAGGGCCGATAACACGCGCTTCGCGACGCAGAAAACCGTAGACCTTCTGAATCGCATCGCCAAGACCGTTGAAAAACATGATATCATCAGCGGTAATCTGGGTCTTTCCCCGGCGATTAATCTGCTCGGCCAGAAACTGGCGGGTTTCCAGCACGCCGCGGGTCGGACTATAACCATAGGAACAATCCTGCATGACCAGATCGGCAACCACCTCCTTCATCCATTGAGGAATTTTCTCTCCCTTGGCAATAGGATCGCCGATATTTTCCATGTTGGTCTTAATGCCCATCTGTTGCAGTTTGTCGGCAATCTCGACGATAGCGCGAATTTCATAGACCAGTTCTCCGGCTCCGATATGGACAATATTGTTACGCATCTCTATTTATCTCCTCCTGGTAACGGATCTGCCCACAACAGCGCTCCGAAACAAAAAAAGACCACGAGCTCAACACGCCCACGGTCTTACTGACTGTTTATCGGTTCGAGTATCAGGCAGTAAAACGATGGACAGCGCAGAACCTGGCCGCCGCGTTCATGCTACGCGTTGCCGCTGGACGACGATATCCCTGCCTGTTGATAACCATTCAACCTCCTCGATACCCATCTATGCTTGGTTAACATAGCGCCCCGACAATGTCAATCTTCTTGTCATGGCAAAAGGATTTATCCAACGACTCAATTATGCTATAAAACAAGTACCTTATCTTCCAAGGAGTGCGCATATCCCCATGTCCCTTTCTAAGCTTTTACGCATACTGCTACTGACAGCCGGTGGGCTGCTGATTACCATGGCTCTCTGCCTGCTCGGTGCTTACTTGTATGTATCAGCCCGCTTGCCCAAGGTTGAAACCCTGGCCGATTACCAACCACCTGTCATCACCCGCATTCTCGGCGACGACGGAGCGCTGATCGCCGAGCTATATCGCGAGCGACGAATTCTGGTCCCGGTCTCAAGCATACCGCGACAATTGATCGAAGCTTTTGTGGCCGCCGAAGACTCCAAGTTTTTTCATCATCAGGGTCTAGACCTGGGCTCCATTGTCCGGGCGGCTCTGAAAAACATTCGCGCCGGAGGTATCGTTCAGGGCGGTTCGACCATCACCCAGCAGGTAGCCAAAAGCCTGCTACTGACGCCAGAACGGAAGTTTTCCCGCAAATTCAAAGAAGCAATTTTGGCCTGGCGCATGGAACAACACCTGTCCAAAAAAGAGATTCTCTACCTCTATCTCAATCAGATCTACCTTGGCCACGGCGCCTACGGCGTGCAAGCTGCGGCGGAAAACTATTTCGCAAAAAATGTCGAGGAACTGTCCCTGGCCGAATGTGCCATTATCGCCGGACTTCCCCAGGCCCCGAGCCGTTATTCGCCCTATAGCCATCTAAAAAGAGCCAAGGACCGCCAACGCTATGTACTGGAGCGAATGGTGGCCGAGAACTATATCACTGCCGAGGCCGCCGCCAAAGCCCTGACCGAAGAGCTGAAGATTCACCCACGCAGCCTGCCCCAGGTGCCCGGCGCCGCCTATTTTACCGAGCAAGTGCGCCGCTATCTGGAACAAAATTTCGGCAGCGAGCAGACCCTTTCCGGCGGCCTGGAGGTTCATACTACTATGAACCTCTCTATGCAGCAGGCCGCGCAACAGGCGGTACAAAACAACCTGCGCAACCATGATCGGCGCCAAGGCTATCGCGGGCCGCTGCGTACTTTAAATCAACAGGAACAGGAGCTGTTTCTTACCGAGCAAGCCACTACCTGGCCCAAAACGCCACCGGTTGGAGAACGCCTTGAAGGGGTTCTAATCAAGAGTGATAAACAGAATCTGGTGGTGCGAATCGGCTCTTTTACCGGGATCATCCCCACCAAAGACACCGCCTGGGCCGGCGATCTACAAATTGTAGCCCAAGGCCAGCCCCTCAAGATCGGCAGCAAGAAAAAGCAGATACAGCTACCCGTCGGCTCGGTTTTGTTGGTGGAGATTGTACGACCCTTAAAGGACGGAAAACTCGGCCTGGCTCTCGCTCAAGAGCCCGAAGCACAGGCGGCCCTGGTGGCACTCGACCCTCACTCCGGCGAGGTCAAGGCCATGGTCGGAGGTTACGATTTCAGTCAAAGCCAGTTCAATCGAGCCATTCAAGCAAAACGCCTGCCCGGCTCGGCCTTTAAACCGCTGATTTATGCCGCGGCTCTCAACAAAGGCTATACCCCGGCGACGATAGTTCTCGACACCCCCCTCATCTATCGGGAAACAGGAGAACAGGGACAAGAGAAAGAATGGAAACCGAAAAATTACCGAGGATCCTTTTCCGGTCCAACCTCTCTGCGACGCGCCCTGGCCCACTCCTATAATGTGGTTACCATCAAGATTCTGCAGGATATCGGCGTTCGTTATGCCATCGGCTATGCCAAAAAACTCGGCATCCAATCGCCACTGACCGCCGACCTGACTCTGGCCCTCGGCTCTTCGGCCGTATCTCCGCTGGAGTTAGCCACGGCCTACAGCGTCTTTGCCAGTGGCGGGGTCCGCTTTACTCCCAATTACATTTCCAAGGTGGTCGATCGCAACGGAACAGTTCTGAAATCCGTCGACCCAGCAGACTTTTCCGAGAAAATGGACTCTCGGCAACGGTTGATTAGCAACCCCTCCGAGCGAGTCATTTCAGCAGATACAGCCTACTTAATCACCAACCTGATGGAAAGCGTTGTGCAAAACGGCACCGGTTTTCGAGCCAAGGTTTTGGGGCGACCCGTAGCCGCCAAAACCGGTACGACCAACGACCTGAAAGATGCCTGGTTTGCCGGTTACGCACCACAACTCCTGGCCGTTTCCTGGATCGGCTACGACCAGGAGCGTTCTTTGGGGAAAAACGAGACCGGTTCCCGAGCAGCAGCGCCGACCTGGGTAGAATTTATGCAAAAGGCGCTCAAAGATCTCCCCCATAAGGACTTTCCCGTTCCGGATACTATCGAGTTTCGTCCCATCGATCAGGATACCGGGCTGCTGGCCCCGGAAGACAGTTCAGAAATAATTTTCGAAGCCTTTGCCTCCGGCACGGCACCAACCCATTATGCCCTGGAGGGCCGACAACCCAACGCCCAGGACTTTTTCAAGCTGGATCTGGAAGATCTCTGATCCTCCTTGAATCATCGCTAATGTCCTGTTTGGTTAATCGTGTCAATTAATTCTAAGGCATTTTGGTTGCTGTCAAGACATGCCGACATAGACCTGGCCTGAGTTAAGCCGAGGAGGTGTAACGCAGACATTGGCTAAAAGGACCAAAATTAGAAGACAGGATTAACCGCACAGGACACTACATAAACAAAAGCGCCGACCTGAAAAGGCCGGCGCTTTTGTTTATGTAATCCCACCATTAATTTGAATTAGCAGTTTCCGTTTTGAAAACTAATTGGCCCGGTCAACGCCCCGCTGCGGACAATCCTTCAACAACGAACATTGCGAACAAAGGGGAATCGGAGCCTTACAGAGTTGTCGCCCATGAAATATCAACAAATGGGAGGCCTGCACCCAATGCTTGCGGGGCAACAGTTGACAGAGGTCCCTTTCGATTTTTTCCGGATCCTGATGATCGGTCCAGGAAAAACGCCGGGACAAACGCTTAACATGGGTATCGACCACCATACCGGGAATACCGAAAACGTTACCAAGGACCACATTAGCTGTTTTGCGTCCGACTCCGGGCAGTCGGACCAGTTCAGAGAGGGTTTGTGGTACCTGCCCGTCGTATTCGAGCAATAACCTCTGTGCACAACCAAGCAGACTTTTGGCTTTGTTGCGATAAAATCCCGTCGAGCGAATATCTCCTTCCAGAGTTTGTAAATCCGCCTCTGCAAGGGTTTGCACAGTGGGATATTTAGCGAAGAGTCCTTCGGTGACCTTATTGACCTGCACATCGGTACACTGGGCAGAAAGAATAGTCGCGATCAACAGCTGAAAGGGATTATCGTAGCGAAGGGCACAGTGCGCATCAGGATAGAGTTGATACAATTGGTCGAGAATTCGGAGAGCTTTTTGGTGCGTAGCGGGTCGGGAATTGATCATGATCGGCTGGGGTGCTTTCATGAGAATAGCGACTTATCAACTCTGTCCACAAGGTTATCCACAACAGGTAAACTTAAAGGTTTTACCTATCCCGGAGCAATTTCCATGCGACGATTTTTTAATCTATCGAGGCGCAAATAGTGGCGGGGATCGGCCATCTGCACAGTGAAACAAACGGGCAAATGGGTGGAAGCTTCTCGCGCCAGAGAGCTGTGCAGAACGGAACAGTCGAGAATGCGCAGGCCGCCCCGTAGGTAACCCCGATCCCGATTCAAAAGCGGAAAGCGGGCCGGATAGGTGGCACTCCAAAAAGGTGTCGGCGTACGCCGCATGGTCCCTGGCAGGTTAAAAAACAACGCTGCGGCCAGAGGGTCGGCAAAATCACCGATCACCAGTTGCGGGCAGTGAGTACTGTGACGGCCGAGCAGATCCGCGCCTAACAGAGCGCGGACCTGCTGTCGATAATAATAAAATCCTGTATCGAACCGCAGATTATACAGATAAAAACGCTGGCCGGCTAAATCGACATCGGCCCGTTGGCAGCAGCCCCCTCGACCCAGGCGATACTCCTGCACCCCTTTAAGGGGCACGAAGGACAGCAGGGCGTTGCCGCCGATACGATCCTGGCCGAAGCTCTGCATGCCGAGTTGAGCCGCCAGATAGATCAACTGGCTGCGATCCTCGGCACTATTTACATCCTGCAGTGCAATCAGATCAGGCGCTACCTGTCGTATAACCTCGATGATGCGCCCGGGCTCGGTTCGGCCGTCCCCTCCGCGGCAGCGGTGGACATGGTATGTCATGACCCGAATCGCTTTCACCGCCAGTACCTCGGCCATGGCTGTTAATAATCAGGAAAACTCCTCTTTCAACTCTCTATGCATCAATTCTCGCACGGCTATACGTGGATCTTTATCTTCATTAAGAATCAAGTACATCTGCTCAATGATAGGCACTTCAACACCGAGATTTTGCGCAAGCTGGTAAGCCGCGAGGGTGGTTTTAACCCCTTCTGCCACCATCTTCATTCCGCTAAGAATTTCCGGCAATTTACGTCCTCGACCTATCTCCAGACCGACAGTTCGGTTACGGGACAGATCGCCCGTGCAGGTCAATACCAGGTCACCCATACCAGCCAGACCGGAAAAAGTGGTGCGCTTGGCACCCTTAGCCAGACCAATACGAGTCATCTCTTCAAGACCGCGAGTAATCACTGCCGCCCGAGTATTATAACCATAACCAAGACCGTCACAAACTCCTGCAGCCAGAGCAATAACGTTCTTCAAGGCACCGCCCAGTTCCACGCCAATCACATCATCTTGGCGGTAGAGGCGAAAATATTCGCAGCTAAACAGTTCCTGAACGACTTTAGCCACCTCCTCAGAAGCGGCAGCCACGGTCAGAGTTGTTGGTATCTCGGCAGCCACCTCCCGAGCAAAGGTCGGTCCGGACAGATAAGCTACCCGCCGACATTTCTCTGTCGGCAGCACTTCTTCGATAATCTCCGACATAATCATCAGTGTGCTATTTTCAATACCCTTGGCGGCGGAAACCAACAGGGTGTCGGCAAGAATATGCGGTTCTGCCTGCTGTAGTACTTGGCGCAACACCTGAGAAGGCGCTACCAACAGCAACATCTCCCGGCCAGAAACGGCTTCAACCAGATCATGGGTAAAAGTGAGATTATCATCAAGGGTAAAACTGGGCAAATACAAGTCATTCATGTGGGTTTGTCGCATCCGCTCAACCAAATCCTGCTCATAAGCCCACAGAATCACCGAATGCCCCTGTTTAGCCAACAAATCCGCTAAGGTCGTTCCCCAACTGCCAGCACCGATTACCCCTATATTCATACAGTTTCTCCCTTCAAGTGGCCTTGCGTTTCTTATGTATCCGCTGTTGCACCTTCTTTATTCTATTCTGTAACACTTCCGGTTCCGGGTAACGCCCCTGCAATTTCTGCAATAGGGTCAAGGCCGCCTGCAGTTCCCCCCGTTCCTCTTTCACCACCACTAACCCGTATAACGCTTCCAAATAAAAAGGACCGTCCGGATATTCTTCCGCTACGCGCTGATAGACGAAAGCGGCTTCTTCCAGGGCTCCTTCAAGAACAGAAGCGGAAGCGATGCGAAACAGGACTTCAGCGATACGTTCACTTTGCGAATAGTTCTTTAACAGGCTTTCGAATTCGATGCGTGCCTGTTCAAAATTGTTTTGCCTAAAATAAGTGTCAGCGATTTCATACTGAAGGTCTTCACCGTCATCACTGCCGCCATCAAGTATTTTTTGATAGGTAGTCAAAGCCCGGTCGTATTCGCCCAAACGGTATTTATAAAGATCCGCAGCGCGACGCTGGGCTTTGCGCTCTAATTCATGGCCAGGATAATCCCGTTCCACCAACAAATAAGCCAGCAGCGCCTCGCGATCCTGATTAAGGTTGAATTGCAAGATTTCACCGGATAATAACAGCGCCGTCGGCGCTAATTTAAATCGGGGATGAACCTCGTACAATTGGCGAAATTTACTATAAGCCCGACTATACTCTCCTCGCAATAACAATGCTTGGCCGCGATCGAATTGGCGCTGTGGAATTCGGTTAATATTCCAGTGATAAAACCCTGCTGCAGCCGCTATCAGCAATAACGCGGCACCTAGCGCAAGCAGCCGTTGAGAGCGTTTTTTAGTCTTCTTCCGGTGCTTCTTCTCCTCCATCAAAATCATTTTCTTCAGCTTCTGTATCTCCATCGACCTCATCCTTTTCGGCCAGTTTGGCAACGGCCACAATCCGTTCCTCACTTTCAAGGACCATCAACCTAACCCCTTGTGTGTTGCGGCCGATGATGGACAGATCGCAGACTCCGGTGCGCAACACCTTGCCACGGTCGGTGATAAACATCAGATCGAAATCTTCATTAATCAATTTAATATCGACCACATGGCCGTTGCGATCGGAGGTTTTAATGGTAATAATACCCCTGCCACCCCGTCCCTGCAGGCGATACTCATCAAGATTGGTGCGCTTGCCATAACCGTTTTCAGTGATGGTCACCAAGGTGGCAGAGGTTGCATCGGAAACCACCTCCATGCCGATTAACCGATCCTCCCCTTGGAACTGCATGCCGCGCACACCGCGAGAAGTGCGTCCCATGGCCCGGACATCCTTTTCGGCAAAACGAATCGCCTTACCGTTGCGACTAGCCAGCAATACGTCCATCGTACCATCGGAGAGACGGGTTGAAACCAGGCGATCACCTTCGTCGATAGTCAGGGCAATAATACCGCCGGCGCGAGGGTTGGAGTAGGCCATCAAATCGGTCTTTTTGACGATACCCTTTTGGGTGGCGGTAATGATAAACTTGCCTTCGCTGAATGACTTGACCGGCAAGATCGAGGTGATGTTTTCGTCACTGGCAACTTGCAACAGGTTGACAATCGCCTTACCGCGAGCGGTTCGGCCGCCTTGAGGGATCTCGTGTACCTTGAGCCAGTAAACCTTACCTAAATCGGTGAAAATTAAAATATAAGAGTGAGTCGAAGCAATAAACAGCTGTTCGACGAAATCCTCTTCCTTGGGGCGCATGCCTGTCTTGCCCTTGCCGCCGCGCCGCTGAGCACGATAGAGAGAGACGGGATTACGCTTGATATAACCAGTGTGTGAAACGGTTACCACCATATCCTCATCAATGATGAGGTCCTCCAGGGACAACTCACCGGTCGCTTCAACGATTTCGGTGCGGCGCGGATTATTGAACCGCTCACGAATATCGAGCAGTTCCTGTTTGATGATAATGAGAATTTCCACCTCGCTGGCCAGAATCTCCTTAAGACGAGCGATCTGGGCCATTATCTGCTCATATTCAGCGATAATTTTATCCCGCTCCAGACCAGTTAAGCGATGCAGACGCATATCGAGAATGGCCTGGGTTTGTAAAGCGGTAAAAGAGAAGCGATCGATAAGACGCTCCTTGGCCTCAGCTGGACTACTCGAACTCTTGATGATGGTGATCACCTCGTCGAGATTTTCCAGGGCAATTTTCAAGCCTTCCAAAATATGAGCCCGAGCTTCAGCTTTTTTCAACTCAAAGATACACCGCCGAGTGACTATCTCTTTACGGTGATCCACAAAGCGATCCAGTACCTCACGCAGAGCCAGAATCCGGGGCTGCCCTGAAACGATGGCCAGCATGATGATTCCAAAAGACGTCTGCATGGCGGTCATCTTGTAGAGTTGATTGAGGGTCACCTCTGGGATGACGTCCTTTTTCAACTCGACCACCACGCGAATTCCGTCCCGGTCCGATTCATCCCGCAAATCGGAAATTCCTTCAATTTTCTTTTCCTTGATGAGATCGGCGATCTTTTCGATCAAGCGCGCTTTATTAACCTGAAAAGGAAGTTCAGTGACTACTATTTTTTCGCGACCGGTACGACGGTCTTTTTCTACCAACGCCCGGGCCCGCATCTTAATAATGCCGCGACCAGTGCGATAGGCCCGATGAATTTCTTCTCGACCGAGAATGAAACCGGCTGTGGGAAAATCCGGTCCGGGGATCAGATTTATCAATTCTTCAAAGGTCAAAGTCGGATTATCGATGACCGCGATCAGACCGTCAATAACCTCACCGAGGTTATGAGGCGGTATTTTGGTCGCCATGCCTACGGCGATCCCTTCCGAGCCGTTGATCAACAAATTAGGAAATTTACAAGGCAACACCAACGGTTCTTCAAGTGATCCATCGTAGTTCTCGCCAAAATCAACCGTTTCCTTATCCAGATCGGTCAACAGTTCATGGGCCAGACGATCCATGCGCACCTCGGTATAACGCATAGCCGCAGCTGAATCGCCGTCCACAGAACCGAAGTTTCCCTGACCGTCGACCAAGGGATAACGCATGGAAAATTCCTGGGCCATACGGACGATGGTGTCATACACGGCAGTATCACCATGGGGGTGATACTTACCTATAACATCGCCGACCACACGCGCTGACTTCTTATAAGGCTTGTTATAATCGTTATTCAGCTCGCTCATAGCGAACAAC
>CAZKQY010000374.1:0-4592 GCA_964555005.1 uncultured Syntrophotalea sp.
GTTTTCCTGACCCGCCTTGACAGTTGGGCAGGAAAATTTCAGTGTTGCGACCGATCGATCCTGAAATTGGCCGCCTGAGTTTTTACGATGCCATCAAGATTGGGAAAGAAATCAAACAGGCTTTGTCCAACAATTGTTTCCGAGTCGATGCCGCTATGCAGAGCCATCCAGCGGTTCCAGAAGTGGACCTTCAGGTCCGTGTCTAGGACCACCAGACCCATATTGATCATGTCGGAAATCTGGCTGAAGATCATTCGTACTGCTCCATGAAGGCTTGCAGGGCCGATTTTAGCCAGGTGATGGATTCCTGGTTTGCGATTAAAAACAGCTGGCCGCTGATTTCCTGTTGCTCAAAATGGAATACGGTTTTCATCGAGATGGCCATGCTGGCTGGATCAAAAAGGTTTTTCGGCAGGGCGCTGTTGCGCACGTCCTGAATCATAACCCGCGGAGGCGAATAGATGACCACATCGTTGAGAAGTTCGGTAATCTTGCCGACGCAGGCCCCGATGAGTATGTTGCCGACCTCCATCATCACCTCTTTTTCCAACAGCTCAAGGTGCTGCGATGGCCCATTACACTGATCCTGCATGCCGAAGAGGGAAATCAGCTTTTTGCCGGCTTTGGAGGGAAAAACCAGCAGGGCAATGCCCTTGAACTTGCCTAGAAAATATTGTTCGACCAGACTGAAGTCCTGGTCGCAGTCCACTTTGTTGCCAATATGCTCTCGCAGATCGCGGGCTTTAAAGATTTGGATATCGGGGACGCTAAGCTCGATGGAAAGATCGATGACCTGGGCCAGATCCGCCGCAGCCTGCCCGAAGCCGATATTCATCAACTCCTGAAGGATATCCCTTTCCATGCTGGAAAATTGAATTTCTGCCATCGATATCTTCCTTAGAGCTGCCCGCGTAGAGCTTGTTCAGCTTTGGCCAGGGCATCCCTGACCGCTTTTGGGGATACCGGCTTGGGCAGAAGCATCAAGGCGCCGAGCTCGGCAATGCGCTGCTTTGCTTTTTGCTGCACATCGGCCGTGGCCGCGATGATAATAGCTTGTGGGTCGATTTGCTTGATTTCAGCAATGGCCTGAAAACCATCCATAACCGGCATGGTCATGTCCATAAAGGTGATTTCGGGACGATATCGGCGGAATTTCTCCAATGCTTCTTGCCCATCACATGCTTCAATAACAGTAAAATTGTTTTCTTTGGGCAAGCATTTTGTGAGAATTTGCCTGGCAATCGGTGAGTCATCTACGATCAGCAGAGTTATCATGGTCTTCTTAATTAATAGTCAGTGCCCATCTGGAAGTTGTGGATGGGCACTGCGCAGTTTTTAGATGGGGAAAAGAGCCGTTTCCGGATGAAAACCAGTTAGCTGTCCTGGCAACACAGAAACCCCTATCTGTAAGCGGTGGCAAATAGGAGACGATTACTAGCTGCGGAGTCACGCTTTCGCAGGCGCAATAAAATAACACATTACAGCTATATAGCGAAAGAAAATAACACATTACAGCTATATAGCGAAAGATGAAAATCCAAGTTTGGTCAAAGTTTAGTTTTCCGAGTTCAAGTTGTGCTACATCTGCTTTGACTGATGTTTTGGTATTTTCGTCCTTATATGATGTCTTTTTTAAAGTCGAATTGATCCTTTTTAGGTTGTATTAAAGCCATATATAATGGTAGAAGTCTAGAGTTAAATATCTCTTAGGTGGATTTGTGATGAAAACAGGGTCTGGTGTCGGAGGAGCCACTGTCGATATGCCGGTTAATCAGCAGGGCTCCCATGTGCTGAAAATAGAGGAATTGAAGGAGCGTATTCGCGTTCTGGAAGAAGAGCGGGGCTCCCTGTTCGATTCCTGCTGTGAATTGCGGGTCGGTTACGACACTCTCTTGGAAGCCATTGGCACAGCCAACCAGAAACAAGTTCAGGCGGAAATGTTGAGCATGGAACTGGAGCAGGTTTTTTCCTCCTGTGCCGACGCCATGTGGGTGGTGCGTGAGGACAAGACCGTGGTGCGTGCCAATGATGCCATGCTGGCCTTGCTCGGCAAATCGGCAGAGGATTTGGTCGGTCATCTGTGTTTTAATCTGCTTGAGGCTGCCCTCTGTAGCGACAAAAATTGCCCCTTGAAATCCATTCATTCTGCTATTGCCGCCAAAGAGTACGATGTTTCGCGAAAGTTGCCCTCGGAAGAGCAGCAGCATTTTATCGTGTCTGGTGCTCCTCTGGTGACTCTGGATGGTACCCCCGGAATCGTGGCTCAATTTAAGGATATCACTGATCGTAAACAGGCCGAAGCCGCTCTGGCCCAGGCTAATATTGCCCTGGCTCGAATGGCGCATTTGGATAGCCTGACCCAGCTACCTAATCGGCGTTCATTTGATGAAACTATAGAACAGGAATGGTGCCGGTTGGCTCGTGAAAAACATGACCTTGCCCTGGTGTTGTGCGATATCGATTGTTTTAAGCAGTACAACGATACCTATGGGCACCAAGCCGGTGACGAATGCCTGCGGCAGGTTGCCAAGGCCCTTGGTAGCTGTATCAAACGTGCCGGAGATCTTGCCTGCCGTTACGGAGGAGAAGAATTTGTCTTTCTGTTGCCCAACACCCCCTTGGACGGAGCCACTAAGTTTGCCGAGAGTGTTCGGCAAGCGGTTGAGGCGTTGGCTCTGCCCCATGGCACGTCTCGTGCGTCGTCGTCGGTTGTTACTCTCAGCCTCGGTGTTGCAGCCCAGATTCCTGTCTCTGATAATTTGCCTGACATTCTTCTTAAGGCAGCGGACGATGCTCTTTATAAGGCTAAGGACTCCGGTCGCAATTGTGTTGTTGCCGGTTGATTGTCCCATTTTCTTTCCTCTGTTTTATTTCTATTCCTGCTCTTCGGTCTATATTGTTTCCTTTGGCGAATTTGTTTTCATCAGGAAACGGCCCTTCCCCCAATCTCGGTGTTAATCCGCATGTTTGCTTGTGACTAGCCATCTCTGGCCGTCGCTCTTCGGGCAGACAGAGGTTGCCCCATGCCGCTGTCTTGCGGAATGGTGCGGTGTAAACAGCTACGCCTCTGCGCAAGCGTTTGATTTCCTTGACCTTAGGAAAAATTCTCTTTTTCCATATGAAAACTACACTGTGTCCACCCAGAGTTTCCGGATGGACACTAATTAAGTTATGTGCGCCATCAGCTACCGTTCCGGCGAAACTTCCCCCTCAAGATTAAGCGTTTTTAGCGGCTGGCAGGTTTGCGTGGGGTGATGCTTATATGCCAGCTATGGCCGTCGATCTGCAGCCCATAGGCCTCAGGTTCGGTTTCTAAAAAGGCATTGAACTTTTCGCTGGTGGAAAATGGTGCTAAATATAGCGGCTGCTGTGGGGGGATGGTTTGCCCGAATGGGCCAGGGCTTGCTGGATGTCGGGAAAGAGACCGACTCGCAGTTCTTGGGGATCGATGGTGAAGATGTGCAGTCTGGTTGGAAATTTCTCAACCTCGCGGGCGGTGATGGTTGCTGGTGATGGCCACCAGCCGATGCGGGCCATTTCTCGCCCAGCCTCCAATAACGCGGCTCCTTCATTTGTTTCTTCGCTACGAAATCGGGCTTTTAGTTCTTCATAAGTTTGCTGCATCTCGGCTAGTCGGATCTACTTCGGCTTTGCGTGAAAGCTCCATCAGGATCGTAAATTTGGTACCTTCCGGATATGAGCGGTAGTGGGGGGGAGGGCTACACATCATACAGGTCCTGCTCCTTGTGCTGAGCTGGTGTGTCAATGTGCCGCCCTGATTTTTCAAGGGGATTATTATTTTGATGTTTTGGCCGGATTCCATTTGAATGTTGTTGCCGGCGCTGATCTCGCCGTCGGTGGCGGCCTGGTGATGTATTTCTTTTGTATTGGTGGTGGTGCTGTGGCGGTTTTCGATCTGTTGGCTGCGATCGTTACCGACGGTTTCGGTAAGAGTGTCGCCGGATTGGGTGGCGATGGTCTTTTTGGCATAACATTCGAGATCCCCTGGGATGCGACCAGATTGACGCGATGACCGGCAACGTCGGCATTGAAGTGCAGCAGGGTGTGGCCGGCGAAGGTGCAGAAGGTGATGGAGGATTTATCCCGCCAGTCGTCCATGGCGAGTTTGTTGCCGCTGGCGGTGTACAGCAGGTTCTGATGGGCGTTTTCGGCGGTGACCACCGAGCCGTGGGCGGGGTTGGACAGGGTGCCGACTAGCATGGGCCGGTCGGGGTCGTTGTTAAGGCAGCCGACCAGTACTTTGTTTTCGCCGTGCAGGGGCAGGTGCCAGCCGAAGGGCATGCCATCTGAGGGGCTGGCGTAGGGCTGCAGCCTTCGGGTGGGAGCCGAGACTTCGACGGGGGGAGCGTTGTTGCTGTCGGAATACTGGCGATAGCGGTAGCGGCCGGCTCCATCGAGTTCGGGGATGGGGTCGCGGCTTTCGATGCGGGCGCTGAAGACCTGGGGCAGCTCGGGCACGGCGGGCAGTTCAGGGCGCCAGGGAGTTTCGCGGGGGATGAGGATGGCGATGTTGGTGTAGGGGCAGTCCTCTTTGCCGCCCAGGCCGTGCCCGGCGTATTGCCGGGCGGTGT
>CAZKQY010000375.1:0-4910 GCA_964555005.1 uncultured Syntrophotalea sp.
GTCGCTGGATGATCCCCTGTCACCCAGCTTTGCGTTCACCGCTCAGGGTGGTCAAAATTCGGTTAGCACAGGTGGTCAATTTTAGGTTGTCATTACTAATCCCGCAGACCGAGCATCAGCAAGACTAGAAACTCACCAAACATCATTCCGCGAGAAGGGGCAGGCCAGAAGGCTGAGCCCCTTTTCGCGTTACAGGAGACAACCATGACCATACAAACATTATTCGGTGAAAACGATAACAACCAGACCCGCAGCATTCGGATGAAGGTCATTCGGCCAGTATGGGAGACGTTGAAGATCAACGAAGTTGCTTCAGCCTACATCGGTGGACGTGCTCGGTTTACATCTTCCAGCGAAGTTTTCGCGCTTTTCAACTTTCTAAAGAACGAGACCAAGGAACATTTTCTGGCGCTGCACCTGGACAGCAAGAACCGAATTCTTTGCCTGGACAAGGTGTCGTCTGGTTCTCTGACCGCATCGATTGTCCACCCTAGAGAGGTCTTTAAAACGGCCCTCCTCAGTAGTGCCGCAGCAATTCTATTTGTGCACAACCACCCCAGCGGCAACCCTGAACCTAGCAGAGAAGACTTGGAATTGACTACCAGACTGAAGCAGGCTGGCGATCTGCTGGGCCTTCGGGTGCTGGATCACATCATTATCGGCGAAGATCAGTACATTTCTCTGGCCGACCAAGGACTCGTTTAATCTAAAAGAAACCCCTCCCTGGAACTCAGGGAGGGGTTAGTGTTTTACTGGAAATGATTTTTATTAGTAATCAAGTTCCGTACCTATACATTCACCATTAATAATTGATCCAAAACATTTATCACTCCTTGCGGCAGGTCTTATGGTGCCGACACACCGGCCATTAACAACGGAACCAATGCAGTCACTTTCTTTATAACGCTGATATGAAGTACCTGAACTTCCCATAGAACTTCTAGGTGTATATGTGGCTGGTGCTGGCATTCCCATTGTTGGGTGTTCGTAAGAACTAAAAATTTCAGCAAGGCCGCTAACAAATCCCGAAAGTGCCGCCCATGCTTCAGCCGATTTTTCGGCTTTTCTCTGTTGCTGTATTTCAGCTAATTCCTGTTGTTCTTCTTCATAAACTTCAGCTAATTCCTGTAGTTGTTCTTCAAAAACCTTTTTTTGTTCTTTATATTGGGCTTGGTAAATTTCTGATTGTTCTTTCACCTTTTCAAAAAGTTTTGTTCTTTCCGTACAAATTGACAAATATTTTTCGTTGCTTATAAAATCAACACTTATGGATGAACCACATATTTTATCCATATATCTATTGATAACTTCAAAAGCTTCTTGATAATAAACTTCTGCCTCTTTGCATACATTGATAATTTCTTCCTGTAATTTATTCAATGACTCATCGTAATTGCTTGGAACAGTTACCTGCCTTAACATCCAATCTTCGTCAAATTCTGCAATAAAAGGTGGTTTATATTTATACGTTTCACCGGCAATACCGTTTTTTCGGCCCTTATTATCATATGTGGCAAATTCCCAATTTAATTCGCTAAAAACGTTTTCTCTATGGTCTGTCAAAACTACGGTGTCAGTTGGGAATCTTTTTTGATAAGTTATTGAGTGTGAAAGGGGCGATGTAGAGCAAGCCAAAATAACATCATATTCTTCAGGAGATGGTGTTATACAATTTCGTGACATAAAAATAACATCGTTTATATCAAATTTAAACTCTTCGTGAATGCCTTTGCGGGTATCTTTGCCGATAATACCAATAAAATAGTCTTTATCAATTTTTTCATAATAGTAAATTGGTTGTTTATCAATTCCGGCCGGATATATAGCAATGGATTCAAGATAACCAGTTTCACTCGTTTCAAATTCACGCCCTAAACCATAAGCGTAGCCCTCCCTGCATTCGCCATCCCAAAAGACTTCATAACCATCTTTTAAAGTTCTATCGTCATCCTCAGTATAACCAATAAAGACTTTACATGGTTCTGTCTTGTTGTCCGGTTGAACCCATTTAACCTTTTCCTTTGGCTTTTCATTTTTAAGCCACTGTTGGTAATTCTCCTGAAGTACTTTTTCATGTTGATTGATTTCTTGCATGGTCATGCTTTTTGGATAAGGGGAAGTTGCACAACCAAAGATTAATACAGACGACCCCAACAGCATAACAACATTAACAAAATTCATAATTACCCCTCCTCTGTCCATTGAAAAATAGACACACCAACAACTAAAATGAGCCAACCATAACACGACCCGGTTCGATTCCGCCAAAAACCTGGAGCAGACCATATTGCGATATTGTTATCTATACAACCAGCATATTCCTTAACCAGCCTTGGGATATAAAACTCCCGTAGAGGGCCTGAAAGATTGGCAAAATAAGCAACCCGAACTTTTCCACAAACAGGTCAGGAATCATGCGGGACCTGACACCTAACCATTGATCAAAGTGCCATTGATGAGCTTTATATTGAAAAAGTCCAATACCGCTACTTTATTTTTGGACTAAGACCGATCAATACTCCCACTCCTCATGGCCCAGCGGGGCGCCAGCTCCCACGAAAGGTATCAACGTACCCCTTTGTGCAACCTCACGTAATCCAGCAGGAATACTAGGTATGGGAAGAATTTCATCGCTCACTTATGCTGTCTCTCTATACCTCTTAAAGTTCTCAGCCTGCTCAAAAATCTCCTTGTAAACCTCATCCCGATCCACCGGCGGGTAGCCGTGCTCGGCCAGCATCAGAATCAGGCCAACCTTCAGTTCAGCTTTGATGTCGTCGCGCTGGCTCCAATCTGTGTATTTCACCTTGTCATCAACCACCACCTTCACCGCCTTTGCCAGTACCAGCAGCTTATCCTCGGGGTAGGTGAAGTCGTACCTGATAGCCAGCCCCTTGAGGATGTCGTAGAAGGCTTTTTCCTCCAGGTCGATACCAAGGTCGGTGTATGATTCCCGCTCCTTCTTCAGGGCGTGGATCAGGTCAAAGATCTCGCTGGAAAAATCATCGAGCACGTTGCTTACCAGCACACTGTCTTCCTTGCGCTCATTGTAGGCAGCGACAATTGCTTGAAACTTTTGGGAGAAGTCGATGCCTTTAGCCTTGTTGATCTTCTTGAAATCATCGATCGCTTTGGCCAGCAGTTGCTGCAGCAGCTTGATCCTGGTATTGGGAAGTTTGATCTTTTCGATCTTCGCCAGATAGTCCTCGTCAAAGAGATCCATCTCTGCGGCCTTGTCGTCGCCCAGCTTGAAGATTTCCTCCACGCCGTCGCTTTTCAGGGCTTCCTTGATCATCTCCCGCACCCGAGCGTTCATCTGCTCGGCATCAGGTGCGTTGCCCTTGGTGATCTTGAAAACGATAGTGCGGACAGCCAGGGAAAAGTGGATCTGGTCACGCTGATGCTGACTTAGCCCATCCGAACCACAGCAGATGTCGTAAGCCGCCTTGAGTCGCTTGACCAGAAGCATAAAACGCTTTTCAATCTTGTCGGTCAGCATGGCGTACTCTGCCGCGTTGTTCAGGCAGCTGAGTTGTTGAACCGGGCTTCCCTGGTAGTATGGGCTGGCATCAAAGCGGTGGAACATTTTGCCCAGCAGGTCGAGGTGATCCTTCGCCACGATGATGGATTGGTTCACCTCTTCAATATTCTGCTGGTCAGCTTTGTTGTAATGCGCCAGAGCCAGGTTCATCTGTTTTTTGATGCCGATGTAGTCGATCACCAGACCTTTCTCTTTCCCTTCGTACTTGCGGTTGACCCGCGAGATGGTCTGGATCAGGTTGTGGCGTTGAATCGGCTTGTCGATATAGATGCTATCCAGGAACGGCACATCAAAGCCGGTCAACCACATATCCACCACGATTGCGATCTTGAAGTTGGACTTGGCGTTCTTGAACTGACGATCCAGTTCTTTGCGGTACTCTTTATTGCCAAGGGTATCGTACATCTCTTTTGCATCGTCCTGGCCACGGGTCATCACCATCTTGATCCGTTCCATCGGCTTGATGTTCTTTTTCTCCTGCTCGGTCAGGTTGGCTCCCTCTTCACAGGCCAAGACCTGGTTCCACTCAGGGCGCAGGGCAATGATTTCCTTCCATAGGGCGTAGGCAATCTCCCGTTTGCTGGAGACGAACATGGCCTTGCCTTTGACCGTTGCGCCTTCTTCAAGCCGTTTTTCGTAATGCGCAACAAAGTCGGCAGCCAGGGCTTTGATCCGGTCAGGATCACCAAGAATCGCGGTCATATTGGTGTTGGCTTTTTTGCTGGCTTCGATCTGATATTCGCTGGCTCCATCCTCGGCGCACTGGGCGTAGTACTCTTCGATCTCCTCCAGCTTCTTGTTGTCGAGCAGCACCTTGGCCGCACGCCCTTCGTAGACAATGCGCACGGTGATCTCGTCCTTCACCGATTCAGTCATGGTGTAGCTATCGACCACCTCGCCAAACACATCCAGGGTGGCGTCGATCGGTGTTCCGGTAAAGCCGACATAGGTCGCATTGGGTAGGGAGTCGTGCAGGTACTTGGCAAAGCCGTAGGTGCGTTTGACCCCGTTCTCGGTAACCCGCACTTTCTGATCCAGATTCACTTGGCTGCGGTGCGCCTCGTCAGAGATGCAGATGACGTTATCGCGGTCAGTGAGCAGTTCGGTATCTTCGGTGAACTTGTGGATGGTGGTTAGAAAGACCCCGCCGCTATTGCGCCCCTTGAGCAGGTCGCGCAACTGGGAGCGACTCTCCACACTGACCACGGTCTGGTCGCCGATGTAGTTCTTGGCGTTGGTGAACTGACCCGAGAGCTGATCATCCAGATCGGTGCGGTCGGTAATCAGGACAATGGTCGGGCTTTCAAAATCGATGCTCTTCATCAGCAGGCGGGTCAAAAACAGCATGGTAAAACTCTTGCCGCAACCG
>CAZKQY010000376.1:0-6152 GCA_964555005.1 uncultured Syntrophotalea sp.
TGCACCCGAGCCACTTTGGTCTCGGCAATTTCATAGGGATAGGTACCACAAATCCCGACCCCCTGAGTATGAATATTCAGCATGACACGATGAGCTTCAGCAGGTGACAAATGGAAAACTGTTTCCAAAGCATTAACCACAAATTCCATGGTGGTGTAGTCGTCGTTGTGCATCAGCACCTTGAACATGGAGGGCAACTCGCTCTTGCTACGACTCTTCTTTTCAAACTGGATATTACCGTTTGGAAGGTTATCACTCACGACCCACCTCCTTCGCATCATAATAGTTGATATGTATTTTTATCCTAGCACAATTCTCCTCTACCTTCCAAGGTTCGGCTCATAAGAATATTCGCCAATCAACAACCTTCCGATATGCTATAATTATTTTTCTTAGCGAAATCTCGATATCCATATTTTTACAAGGGAGACGCAATGCAATACCATCAGGGGGGACGAACCCCCAAACCCATCGACCGCCAGGTCGCCGAACTGGCAGAACGCCTGAAAAAAAATGGTGGAGGCAAAATCATCTCCATCATATTGCTTCTGCTGTTAATTTTTATTGTAACCAGCAGCCTTTACAAGGTTGATACCGAGGAGACCGGTGTTCTGCTTCGTTTCGGCCACTTTAACAGCTTTTCCCAACCGGGCCTGCATGTAAAAATTCCCTTCGGCATCGACCGGGTCTACAAGGCCCAGACTGGCCGCGTCGAAAAAGAGGAGTTCGGCTTTCGCACCGTCACAGCCGGCATTCGCACCACCTACACCAAGCGCGCCCTGGAAGATGAATCGCTGACCCTGACCGGCGACCTCAACGTCAGCGACATCGAATGGATCGTTCAGTATCAGATTGCCGACCCCTTTAAATTTCTGTTCCGTATTCGCGATCCCAAGTCGACCATCCGCGACATTGCCGAAGCGATGGTGCGACAGGTGGTGGGCAACGCCAACGTCACCGAGGTCCTAACCACCGAGCGAGCCGTGCTAGCCACTGCTATCGAGAAAAATATGCAGCAGATTCTCAACAATTACGACATCGGCGTGCGGGTCGTCACCGTCAAGTTTCAGGACGTAAACCCGCCCGACCAGGTCAAAGCCGCCTTCAACGAGGTCAACGAAGCCGAACAACAGAAAGAAAGCCTGGTCTTCCAGGCCCGCGAGCAGTACAACCGCGAAGTTCCCAAAGCCCGTGGCGTCGGCCTGCGCACCATTCAAGAAGCCGAGGGCTACGCTATCGAACGGATCAACATGGCCCGCGGTGAAACAAGTCGCTACCTGGACCTGCTCAAAGAATACCGCAAGGCACCGGAAGTCACCCGCCAGCGCATCTACCTCGAGACCATGGAGCAAGTGCTGCCGAACCTGGCTGAAATCTACATCATGGACGGCAAAGGCACCGCCGCCCTGCCACTGCTGCAACTACGCACTCAGGGTCAAGGAGGTAAACAATGAAACGCTTTCTGCCATTAATCATCATCGCCCTGCTGGTGCTGGTCTTCACCCAAAACCCGCTGTTCGTAGTCAACGAGGGAGAACAGGCCCTGGTCACCGAATTCGGTAAACCAGTCAGCGACATCCTCAGCCCCGGCCTGCACTTTCGTGTTCCCTTCATCCAGACGGTGCACCGTTTTGAAACGCGCATTCTTAAATGGGATGGCGATCCGAACCAGATCCCGACCAAGGATAAACGCTACATCTTCCTCGACACCACCGCCCGCTGGCGCATCTCCGACCCGCTGCTGTTTTTCAAAACCGTGGCCAGCGAACGAGGTGCCCTGGGCCGCCTCGACGACATCATCGACTCGGTAGTACGGGACGCCGTCTCCGGCCACCTGCTGGTGGAACTGGTACGGGGCAGTGACTACCAGGCCCCCGGAAGCGTTGTAGAAGAGATCACCCTCGAAGGAGTAACCATCGCCCCCGAACAATTGGTCGGTCGCGAGGAGATCCTCACCACCCTGCTCGAGAAAGCCCGCGCCAGCACCCCCGAATACGGCATCGATCTCATCGACGTACAGATCAAGCGCATCAACTATGTCGAACAGGTCCGGCAACGGGTCTACGAGCGGATGATCTCGGAACGGAATAAAGTGGCCGCCCAGTTCCGCTCGGAAGGGGAAGGAGAAAAAGCCGACATCCTCGGCCAGATGGACAAGGAACTCAAGGGCATCACCTCTGCAGCCTACCGCAAATCGGTGGAACTCCGCGGCAAGGCTGATGCCGAAGCCGCCGGCATCTACTCCGCCGCCTACGGCAGTGACCGCGAGTTTTACGCCTTTTTGCGCAGCCTCGAAGCCTACCGCAAAGCCGACGGCAAAAATGCCAAGCTGGTCTTGTCCACCGACAGCGACTTCTACCGCTTTCTGCAGAAGATGAAATAGAGTCAGAAAGCAGTACCATAGTAAGAAAAGTGAGGCAGTGATTTCACTGCCCCACTTTTCTTCTTTCCCAACAGCCTCTCAGGCTACGGACTCCGTTCTTGACACTTCAGCAACACTTAGGATAAAAAAATATCAATACAAAAAAGAACACCACCGTTTCCAACAACCTAGAAGCATAAACTGCAGTTTGGCCATAGCAATATAAATAACAAAAATCTATGATTACTCGCGTTTTCAAAATCAATAAACTCCCAGCCATCAGACGCTTGCCGGCTTATTTGCACCTGCTTCGCGAGCTCTCCGAACAGGGTGTAAAATTTGTTTCCTCAAGTTATTTTGCTGAAGAGATGCAGATTCAGTCGATTTTAGTTCGAAAAGACCTTGAGTTAACCCGCATAAGCGGCACCCCTCGCATAGGCTATTCTGTAACCGCCCTGATCAAAGGGATCGAAGATTTTCTTGGTTGGAATGAGAATCTGAAGGCCTTGCTGGTAGGGGCCGGTCAAATCGGTTCCTTTATTCTTGGCAACCAGAACCTGATCAACGTGGGGCTCAAAATCGTTGCGGCCTTCGATAACGATCCGCAAAAGATTAGGGCCTCAGTTCATGGTGTCCCGGTTTTTGATAGTGCCCGGCTGAAAGATGTTTTGCGAAGGGATCCGATAAGTATCGCTATTTTATGTGTCCCGGCCGAAGAAGCCCAGCAGGTTGCGGATATGCTTGTTGCGGCGGGCATCAAAGGCATCTGGAATTTTACAACGACAAAGTTGATTATTCCCCAAGAGGTTATCACCCAAAAAGAAGACTTAGCCTCCGGATTGGCAGTACTATCCGCCAAGTTAACGAAACGCCATCAAGCACAATCCTAGAGGCAAGGCCCTTTGACTTGTTAAGCAGGCTCGTGAGCTTATGAACAAACCACTTTCATGCCAATAGTCACACAACAAAAGCGAGAGACATCGGCAAAGGATCGACTATGCAACGAAACAAGGCGATCGAACTGTTTCTCAAGCGTTTTTTCGGCAGGACTTCGGAAGATCTACATACACTGATCGATGACATCAGCGTCATGCAAAAACGCACTAAAAAGGAAGTTCTGTTTCTGGAAGGGGAAGAAGGAAGCGCGCTACACTTTCTCGTCGCGGGACGAGTCAAGCTCTACCGATCCAACGAAGACGGCAAGGAAGCGGTAATCCGTTTTGTGCAGCAGGGGGAGTTTTTTGCCGAGATCCTGCTGGAGCTGCGTAACCGCTATCCCGTTAATGCCGTGGCTCTCGAGGACTGCACCCTACTGCTGATCGATGTCCACCGGCTGTTCGATAAAGTGCAAAAGACTCCGGGGCTGGCCATGGCCCTGATCGGCGCACTCTCCCAGCGCATCAGCTATTTGTTGAACCGGGTGGAGCAGCTGGCCATCGCCGATGTTCGTGAACGTTTCGTCCGCTATCTACATCTCCTCGACCAGACCCACCGCACCGGGGTGGTGTTTCTGCCCGCGCCAAAACGGGAAATCGCCCTGCTGCTCGGCACCACCCCCGAGACATTCTCCCGCCTGTTAAAAAAACTTTCCGAGGAAGGACTGATTCAGGCCAGCGGCAAGACGATTCAACTATTGGCAGGGTTCAATAAACTGCCGGACAATTCTCACGAGGGGATGTAAAATAATAGCCCCTTCTTCGGCCACCAGTTTTCATTGTATTAATCCAGACGTGAAAAATCAAAAGAGGGAGAGACCAACTGGTCCCTCCCTATCCACATTAGATGCTTGAATCAAAATGTCAGGTGGCTTTGTCGGCAAAATGCCGACTCAAGAAGAGTTCAGCCCGACCAACTGGATGGGGACGGCTGAAATAATAACCCTGCACTTCCTCACAACCGCACCGCCGCAGGAATTCAAGCTGTTCCTTGGTTTCGACCCCTTCGGCAACCACCTTCAGCTTAAGACTGTGGGCCATGCCGACAATAGCCTCGGTAATAGCAGCGTCATCCGAATCGGTGGTGATGTCCCGAACAAAACTGCGATCGATCTTGATGCGATCAATAGGAAAATGTTTGAGATAGCTGAGCATGCTATAGCCGGTACCAAAATCGTCAATAGCCAGTTTGATGCCCCGCACTTTAATATCGGTGAGTATCAACAGAGTTGCTTCGGAACGCTCCATGACGATACTCTCCGTCAATTCGACCTCCAGATACTGGGGATCAAAACCAGTCGTCTGCAAGATGCGATCGATCCGGTCGATAAAATCAGCCTGTTTAAATTGACAGGCAGAGATGTTAACCGCCATGCGCAAACTGGCAAATCCCGCCTGATGCCATTTTTGGGCCTGCTTGCAGGCCGTCTCCAATACCCATTCACCAATGGGCAGAATCAGCCCCGTCTCTTCTGCCAAAGGAATAAATCGGACCGGCGAAATACTGCCCAGAACCGGGGAATCCCAGCGCAACAGGGCTTCCATACCGATAACCCGGCCACTTCCCAGATCAATCTGCGGCTGGTAATGAAGACTGAGTTCCTGCCGTTCCAATGCCTGCCGCAGGTGTGTCTCCATGGCCAGACGCTGACTGGCGACAAGGTTCATCTCCGGTGAATAAAAACGATAGCTACCCACCCCCTGTTCCTTGGATTTGTGCAGGGCGACACCGGCATGTTTAATCAGGGTATCGACATTACCGCCATCTGTTGGATGAAGTGCCAGGCCAATACTTGCCGAGCAATAAAGGGGCTGGTCTTTCAGCTTAATTGGTGCATTGAGAACAAGCAGGATTTTCTCAGCGAAAAAAGCCAAACTTTCAGGACTGTCGACATCGGGCAAGGCCATAGCGAACTCATCGGAACCCAGTCGCGCAAGGATCGCGCCTTTTTCCAAACAGTCAACCAAACGCTCGCTAACCGCCTGGAGCAACTGATCACCTACATCATGGCCAAAGGTATCGTTGATACCTTTGAACCGATCGAGATCAAGGATCAATACTCCGACCGGCTTCTTCCCCGCCCGGGTTAACAGTTCACTGCAGCGGTCCCGAAACAGTTGCCGATTGGGCAAACCGGTCAGGGTGTCAAAATAAGCCAGTTGTCGAATCTCCTGCTGAGCCTGCAGGTGAGGCGTAATATCATGCACCAGACTGATACTGTAAGTTACCCGCTGCTGATCATCGAACAGCCAGCTGGTTGAGACATGGACCCAGAGAGTATCGCCATCCTTGCATAAAAAACGTTTTTCGTAATCGACGGCCTGACGCTGACCGCCCGCCGCTTCTTGAAACAAACGGCGAGTCAGGGCCACATCGGCGGGATGGGTAAAATCATAGGTTGTTTTGCCGAGCAGTTCCGCTTCCGAGCACTGTAGCATCTTGCAAAAGGCCGGGTTCACCTGCAGAAATCTCCCCTCCGCCGAAAGGGTCGCCATTCCGGTAATGGCATTAAGAAAGATGGAACGAAAACGCTGTTCACTGTCCAGCAGGGTCTCTTCCGCGCGCCGCCGCCGGCGACGACCGGCCGCCTCGCGAAGTTCCCGATCTATAGCCGGCAACAAGCGAGCGGTGTTGCCCTTCATGACATAATCGTGAGCGCCGGCTCGCATCGATTCGACGGCTGTTTCCTCGCCTATATTTCCGGACAGCACAATGAAGGGGATATCGAACCCGCTCTGTTTCAGCACCTGCAGAGCCTCCAAAGCGCTGAAACCTGGCATGGAATAGTCGGAGACGACCAGGTCCCAGGCCTGCCCGGCCAAAGCGGCCGCCATGGTTTCGGCGGTCTCTACCC
>CAZKQY010000377.1:0-4505 GCA_964555005.1 uncultured Syntrophotalea sp.
CTCGCCTCCCGATCACCTGTTCCGCGAATTCGAGGCGGCTTTCCCTTATGAGGCGACCCCCGACCAGCAGGTAGCCATCGACGAAGTGCTGGCCGACATGCAGTCGGAACAGAGCCTCGACCGGCTGATTTGTGGCGATGTGGGTTACGGTAAGACCGAGGTGGCGATTCGGGCCGCCTACAAGGCGGTCCTCGACAATAAACAGGTGGCGGTATTGGTGCCGACCACGGTTCTGGCCCGCCAGCACTGGCTCAATTTTCAGGAGCGCCTGAAAAGTTGCCCGGTCTCAGTAGAGATGATTTCGCGTTTTCGCACCGCCGCCGAACAGAAGCAGATACTGGCCCGCACCGCCGCCGGCCAGGTCGATATTCTCATTGGTACTCACCGGCTTTTGCAGCGAGACGTGCGTTTCAAGGATCTGGGGTTGGTGGTCGTTGACGAGGAGCAGCGCTTTGGTGTTAGCCACAAGGAGCGGTTAAAAAAATTGCGGGCCGAGGTCGACATGCTGACCTTGACGGCCACTCCTATTCCCCGGACCCTGCACATGAGCATGCTTGGTCTGCGCAATCTGTCGGTCATCGACACGCCCCCCGTCGATCGGCAGGCCATTCGCACCTATGTTACTCGTTTTGAGGACGATCTGATTCGTCAAGCCATCCTGCGCGAGTTGCGTCGGGGCGGCCAGGTTTTCTTTGTCCACAACCGGGTTCAGTCCATCGATGCCATGGCCGGTTTTTTGCGTACCCTGGTGCCGGAGGCCAAGGTCGCTGTCGGTCACGGTCAGATGGGGGAAAAGGTCCTGGAAAAGGTCATGCTCGATTTTGTCGAGGGCCAGAGCAACGTGCTGGTGTGCAGCACCATCATCGAAAACGGCATCGATATCTCTCGGGCCAACACCATCATCATTAATCGCGCCGATTGTTTCGGTCTGTCTCAGCTCTATCAGCTGCGGGGCAGGGTCGGGCGATCCGACCGGCGTGCCTATGCCTATCTGCTGATTCCCGGCGAGGGAACCCTGACCCGTGAGGCCCGGGAGCGACTGCGGGTGTTGCAGGAGCTTACCGAACTGGGTGCCGGTTTTCGCATCGCCAGCCACGATCTCGAGCAGCGCGGTGCCGGCGACCTCCTTGGGGGCCGCCAGTCCGGACAGATCGTTGCCATCGGTTTTGAAATGTACAGCGAGCTGCTGGAGGAGACCATTAATGAGTTGAAGGGCCAGCAGCGGGAGGACCGGGTTGATCCGGAAATCCGCCTCGGTCTGTCGGCTTTTCTGCCGGAGAAGTACCTGCTCGATCCCAATCAGCGGCTGGTGTTCTATAAAAAACTCGCCGCTGCTACTGACGAAGGGGCTCTTTATCGGGTGGTGGATGAATTGCGCGACCGTTACGGAGAGCCGCCGGAGCCGGCTAAACTGCTCTTGGAGGTGATGAAGCTGCGGGTGTTGATGAAACGACTGCGCATTGAGCAGGCCGAATATGACGGCCGTTTACTGGTGTTTGCCTTCCGTGCCGATACGCCGGTAGCGCCGGAACAAATTCTCGCTCTGGTCCGGCCGGAAGGCAGTCCTTTTACCTTCAGTCCCGATTATCGGTTGTCCTTGCGCTGTGGTCGACAAACCGGTGAAACACTGCTGGCCACGGCCAAAAAAGCGTTGCAAGGCTTTCTTTAGCTATGCTACATGATAGCTGGTGTTAACAGCCCTTACGCTGTGAATTCGAAAAGAGATGCTATTGAAGATTCGTTGTGGCGGTACCCTGCGGCTTTTCCTTTTGGCCTGGTTAATTATTGCGTTGTTGAGCGCCTGCCGAAAGCAGGACGAGCCTGCGTCTTCGGTATTGGTACGGATAAACGAGCGGAGTATTTCCTTCGAGCAGTTTGAGGCAGATTTTTCCCGCTATTTGGCCGTCCGGGGCATCGTGACCGAGGAAGCTCTTCCGGAACTCAAACGCTCCTTTCTGGCCCAGAAGATCAATCGCGAGCTGATTCTGTCTGCCGCCGCCCGGGTCGCTATCGATCTGACCGCAGATCAGCAAGAGGCGATAGTCGCTGAACATTGTAAGGATTATGTCGAGGACGATTTCGAGGCCATGCTTCAGGAGCGAAAGCTGACGAGGGAGCTCTGGCGTCGGCAATTGCTGGAAAATCGCCGTATTGAAGAGACCATCAGTCGTCTGGCCTACAGTGATATCGTCATCAGCAAAGAATCGGTTGTCGCTTATTACCGGCAGCAGCGGGCTGATTTTGATCGACCGCAACAGGTTAGAGCACGGCAGATCACCTTGGCTAATGAAGTCGACGGACAGCGGGTCTTAGGTCAGTTACGTCAGGGCCTCGATTTTGCCGAGGGGGCTCGTCGCTTCTCCATCTCGCCCGATGCCGAACAGGGCGGTGATCTTGGATTTTTTGGTCGAGGACAGATGCCTGATGTTTTTGACGAGGTGGTTTTTGAATTACCTATCGGGCGTATTAGCGATCTGGTCAAAAGTGAGTATGGTTATCATCTGTTTCTGGTCGAAGAGCGACGTCCTGCGCAGCATCTGACTTTGGAACAGGTTCAGGATGAGATTGCGGCCCGTTTGCGAGCTGACCAGGAAGAACAAGCCTATCGGGAGTGGCTGCAGAATCTGCGCAGCCAGGCCACTATCGAGGTCGATTGGACCCTATTGTAAGAACGATTCATCAACCTGTAAGTAAGGAACTGACGTTATGAAAGGTTTTATTTTGTCGCTGGCCGTCTGCTTGCTGTTGAGTGTGTTGCCGGCCCGAGCCGAAGTGGTCAGCCGCATTGCTGCCGTGGTTAACGACGATATCATCACCACCCTGCAACTCGATGAACGGATTACTGCCGAACTTGGTACCGAGAGCGCCGCGAATAATGATACCGCCCAGCGCCTTCTCGTCCTGGACAAGATGGTTCAGGAAACTCTGGTCGATCAGCGGGTCAAGCAGCTCGGTATGACTATTGGCGACGAAGAAGTTGAGCGGGCTATTCAGGATGTGGAGCGTCAAAACAATATTGACCGTAATCAGCTGGAGCTGGCTCTACGGTCTCAAGGTTTGACCATGGAGAGCTATCGCACCAAATTGCGTCGCCAATTGCTCGAATTTAAATTGGTTGGTCAAGAAGTCCGCGACCAGATTGAGGTGACCAATCAGGAAACGCGAAATTATTATCGGGAACACACGGAGGAATACCGTGAGGATCCTTTTCTTCGGGTGAGCCGTATCAGTTTCGTAATCCCGGCTAACATTGCCGATGATCAACTCAGCGCTCTTCGCGCCCTGAGTCGGGAAGCCCTGCAACGTCTTCGTGCCGGAGAAGAATTTGACCAGGTTCTGGCCGCTTACAAGGGGGATAAGGGGGCCGAAGGCGGGCCTATGGGTCAGTTTGGTAAGGATGAATTGACCGAGCCCTTTGCCACCGCAGTGGCCGGGTTGATGTCGGGGCAGTACAGCGAGGTCATCGATACTCCGCAAGGGCTGCATATTTTGCGTCTCGATGAGATGAACCCCGGCAATGTTCCAGATTTCGATTCAGTTAAGGAGCAAATCAGTCAGTTGCTCATCGAGGAGAAACGAAAAGTGGCTATTGATGGTTGGGTGGATAATCTGAAAAAGGATGCCCATATTGAGATCAAACTCTGAGAGCTACTGTTATCTTTTGATACTTACCCGCCGGTTCGCCGGCGGGCTTTTTATTGATAAAAAATAGGGGGCAACACCGCGGAATTGCGTCCCCGCCCGACGCCCTATTCTTTTTACACACCAAAAAAAAGAGTAGGCAGAAAAAGGCGCTCCAACTCCTTGCCCTTCGGGTTCCCTACGCTGCGCAGACGTTTTGCGGGCGGGAAAAAACTCGCTGCGCTCAAACATTTTCCCGCCTGATCGCAAAACGTCCACTTCGCTCCGGCTGCGTCACAGGGGAGGGAAAGGGCTTTGAATCTTAAGCCTAAGTGGCCGACTTGATCATTGAGCCGGAGGCGACAGGGAAGTATACTGAAACATCAAATTATGTGAGCCGAGGAGAACATATGAAGCGACCAATCGTAATAACCATGGGCGATCCGACGGGAGTCGGGCCGGAAATTATTGTTAAGGCCTGGCTGGAAGGTCAACTCTCGGCCGGTTCGCGGCCGCTGCTGGTGGTCGGGGATGGAGCGGTGTTGCAGCGGGCGGCGTCCATCTTCGGGGCCGAGATAATGGTTGAGGCCCTGGATGCAGGCGGCTCCCAAGCCCTGGCCAGCCATCGGCTCCGTTGCGGTGAGGGGAGTCTGCTGCTCAAGAATCTTTCCGAGCTGCCGGCTGCGGATCTGGTCTATGGCGCACCGGATCGGGCCTGCGGTCAGGCCATGATCCGGTATATCGAATGGGCTTGCGATAGCTGCCTGGCTGGCGAGGTTGCGGGCATGGTCACGGCCCCGGTGAACAAGCAGGCCCTGCGGGCCGCCGGTTGTGCGGCCCCCGGCCATACGGAACTGCTCGCTGCCCGTTGCGACGTTGAAAAG
>CAZKQY010000378.1:0-2225 GCA_964555005.1 uncultured Syntrophotalea sp.
GTCGAAGAACCGACTTCGCCCGCCACGGTCTTCTGACCGAAATAGCTCATGGAGATGTAAGTCCAGAGGTCCCGGTTGAGGTCGGTAAGGATGGTGTTCCAGCGGGTCAGCGCATCGAACAGTTCGGACATGTAGTCGTGGGGTTCGATCTGGGTGGTGAACATGTTCTGCTTCAGACCCAGATCCCTTTCGATGACGCCCTTGGTCAAGGTCGGCCAGTCGGCGGCAGGGTAGGCCGACAGATGAGCGTTAAAGTTGCCCACCGCGCCGTTGAGCTTGCCAAGGATCTCCACGGCGGCGATGTTGCCGCTCTGCTTCTGCAGGCGCGCGGCAAAGACCGCCAGCTCTTTGCCAATGGTGGTCGGCGAAGCGGTCTGGCCGTGGGTGCGGGCCAGCATCGGCACGTCCTTGAACTCATTGGCCAATTTTTTAAGCTGGTCAATGATCTGAGTCTGCAGAGGCGTAGTCGCCGTCAGGCCGTCCTTAAGCATCAGGGCGTGGGACAGGTTGTTGATGTCCTCCGAGGTGCAGGCAAAATGCAGAAACTCCGACAATTCTTCCAGGGAAGTGCCGGCAATCTTCTCTTTCAGATAATATTCCACCGCCTTAACATCGTGGTTGGTCACTGCCTCGATCTTTTTCACCTTTTGCGCTTCTTCGGGGGTGAAATTATCCACGATGGCGCGCAGGGTCTGTTCCTCTTTTGCTGTGACCGCCCGACATTCGGCAATGCCCGGCTCGGCACACAGGGCCAGCAGCCACATCACTTCAACTTTGACGCGGTTGCGCAACAGCGCATATTCGGAAAAACATTCGGTCAGTTCGCTAACTTTTGATGCATAACGCCCGTCTATCGGGCTGATAGCTGTAATCATAGTGGTCTCCTCCTGGTTTTGGTCAAGCAGACAATATAGCGGGGAAGGGGGGATTCTGCAAGGTTCTTGGGGCCCCTGCTTCTTATGCTATGAAGATTATTGGAAAATACATTGACGGCATAAAATTAAAGAGATATAAAAATATGGTCAAAAAATGCTTCATTATCCTTCCCTGGCAGTTGCGTACCGGTGCGAGAGGCTGAGGAGACTTATTCAGATGCCCGAAAGCGGGTCTGCAAATCCTGATGGTCAGAAACATGCGCCGAAGCTGTTGGACCAGCTTCGGGAAGCCCTGCGCGCCCGTCATTATGCCCGTCGAACAGAATCCACTTACTGCCAGTGGGTAAAGCGCTATATCTTTTTCCATAAGGTCCGTCATCCAAAGGAAATGGCCGAGCCGGAGATCAATGCCTTTCTCACCCATCTGGCGGTGAAGGAAAAGGTCAGCGCCTCAACCCAGACCCAGGCTCTTTCGGCCTTACTGTTTCTTTATCGGCATGTTTTAGGGCAGGAAATCGGAAGTTTGGGAAATATTATCCGCGCCAGAAAACCCAAACGCCTGCCGGTGGTCATGACCCGCGACGAAGTCAGGGAAATCCTTCATTGTTTGTCCGGCGACAAAAAACTGATGGCCGCTCTGCTGTACGGAGGTGGGCTCCGTTTGATGGAATGCCTTCGATTACGAGTGCAGGATCTTGATTTCGGCCGTTGCGAAATTGTGATTCGCGATGGAAAGGGCGGGAAAGACCGGCGAACCATGTTCCCTGAGACGCTGGCAGCCCCCATGCAGGAACACCTTGCAGGAGTAAAGCTGCGTCACGATAAGGATCTTGCGGAAGGCTGGGGAAAGGTATCATTACCGCACGCCTTGGAGCGTAAATATCCCAATGCGCCCTGGCAGTGGCGATGGCAATGGGTTTTCCCACAGGAAAATCGGTGGAAAAACACCAAAGCAGGTGAGGAGGGCCGTCATCATATCCATGAAACCCTTCTTCAGCGCGCCATTAAAGAGGCCGTCTCCAAAGCAGACATCGTCAAACGTATAGGGTGCCATACCTTCCGCCATTCATTTGCTACCCACTTGCTGGAGGACGGATATGACATCCGAACGATCCAGGAACTGCTGGGGCATAAGGATGTCAGTACGACGATGATCTATACCCATGTTCTTAACAAAGGAGGACAAGGCGTGCGAAGTCCGTTCGATGCCCTTTGAATGGTCTTATCCAGTCTGTATAAGACGGGGAGCAAACCCCTGATCCACCAGCAAAAAAATAGAAAAACCTCGTTGTCCCAGCAAAGCCGGGAAGATAGAATGCGGTTGCGGACCAACAAACTATCACCAACGAG
>CAZKQY010000379.1:0-2169 GCA_964555005.1 uncultured Syntrophotalea sp.
GTCATGGTGTCGCATACCGGCGTGTCGAGGGACGGCACCACCGTTATCAAGCGCACCTTGCCTTTGGAATCATCGAGGGTCACGGGCTTAAGATCATTATCGACCAGGGTGAAAGGGGGAGCTTGTTCACCAACGGATATCTCGGGACCGAGCAGGGTCAGGGGATTGCCGTGAATTGTGACAATGCCGGTGCGTTCTTTGGTCATGGTCTTCCTCCTTAGGTTTAAGCTACGGGAACCGGCCCCGGTTAACGAAGTCGGCAGGGGATTAATGTGATTAATCTGGTCAGATATTAAATCTACCCGCCTTAACCTTCCTTGTCAAGCAATCCCATATCATTTTGGCAGACACCGCAACGCTGACACCCCGGAGCGCAGGGAGGGGTCAATTGACCGACAGCGGCCCGTTGATACTCCCGCCACAGGTAATCCCTGTCTACTCCGCTATCGATAACCTCCCAAGGGAAAGGTTCATCTACGCCCCGCTCGCGGTACAAATAAAAGGCCGCATCGAGCCCGACCTGCTTGCAGGCCTTGCGCAGATTGTCGCCGGCCGCCAGAGCCGGCAAAGTACGGCCGACACGCCGGTCCCCTCGCGCCAAAAACGCCTGCAATTCGGCGGCGCGCATTGATTCGAAAATCACCTCGGTGTTGGGCAGCCGCCCCACCGCTGAACGAATGGCGCGATAATATTTTTTCAATTCGGCCTGAGAAGCCATGGCGGCCCATTGTAGAGGGGTAAAAGGCTTGGGTATAAAGGGGTTGATGGACAGGGTCAGTTGGCCGAGACGACCGCATTTTTTCCCTTCGGCCAACCAAAGATTACGAATTTTTTCCGTCAGAGCTAGCAGTTCGGCTATATCGGCCGCACACTCGGTGGGAAGGCCCAGCAAAAAGTAAAGCTTGAGGTTGGGAATGCCGCCCCCCGCCACCAACTGCACCGCGGCCAAAATCTGTTCTTCATCGAAACCTTTATTTATAAAATCCCGCAGCCGCTGGCTACCTGCTTCAGGGGCCAAAGCCACGGTGCGATGCCCCGAATCCTTGAGGGCCGCCACTTCACCAGCGGTAAGAGAATCGATGCGCAGGCTGGCTACCGAAATCTGGCCGCCTGCCTGTTGAATCTGTTGTTGCAAATCGGCAATGGCGCTATGGTCGGAAACTGCCGCGCTAACCAGGCCAATACGTGGCCGATGGCAGAGGCCTTCGGCAAATTGATCGGAAAGGGCGACGGCGCTCCGTTCCCGCGGGGGCAGATAGATATACCCGGCGGCACAAAAACGACAGCCGCGACCACAACCCCGGGAAATTTCCACCAGAGACATGTCGCCAAAGGCTGTTTCATCCGTATGAATAAAGGTACGACTCTGCGAATCATCAAGACGCCCCAGCCACTGACGCCGGACTTGCGGCGGTGCCGGGGGGATAGGCGAACAAGCCTTCAAGGTACCGTCGTCGCAGTAATCGATGGAATAGCGGGAAGGCACGTAAATGCCAGGTTGACGGCAAAGCTCGTCCAACAGCACCTCGCGATCGCCAGTACCTCCCTTTAGGGTATCGATCAGTCCTGGTAATAGTTCCTCTCCCTCACCGACGGCAAACAGGTCCATTATCTCCGCCAGCGACTCGGGATTGAGAAAGGCGCAGACGCCACCACATAACACCAAAGAAAAATCAGCGCCCCGCTCAGCAGCCCAAAGGGGGATACGGGCCAACTCGAAAAGAAGCGGTAGCTGTAGATAATCGTTCTCAAAAGAAATGGAAAAAGCGATCAGGTCAAAGTCGGTTAGAGGCCGCGCCGACTCAAGGGAAAACAATGAGAAGCCGGTCTTCCGATGTTCGGCTAAGTCTGCAGAATCTGGTAGAAAGAATCGCTCGCAAAGACAATCGGGCCGACTATTGAGGGCATGATGCACCCACTGAAAGCCCAGATTGCTCATGGCCTGATGGTAAGTATTGGGAAAAACCAGCGCCACACTCAAACGCCCACCCCAGGGATGGGCAGCAGGCCCATCCTCGGCGGCCAAGCGCCGGCGTGCCTTATCCAGAAGTCTGCGGGACATAAAGGTTCCAGATTAATTCGCTAAGGTTGTCATCGGGCCGACAGGGACGACGATAAAATCTATTGTAACTGATAAGCACTCAGATAATAAAGAAAAGGGGACCGCAT
>CAZKQY010000380.1:0-4257 GCA_964555005.1 uncultured Syntrophotalea sp.
GCGTCTATTCGGCTTCGGATATCGCCCGCGAAGAGTTCCCCGAGCTCGACCTGACCGTGCGTGGCGCCATCTCCATCGCCCGCCGCCTGCAAGATCCCCTGGCCGAACTGGTCAAGGTCGATCCCAAGAGTATCGGCGTCGGCCAGTACCAGCACGACGTCAGCCAGACCGCCTTGAAAAAGGCCCTCGACGAGGTGGTGGAATCCTGCGTCAACTTCGTGGGCGTCGACCTCAATACCGCCAGCTGGGCCCTGCTCAGCTTCGTCTCGGGCATCGGCGAGTCGCTGGCCAAAGCCATCGTCCGCCATCGCGATAGCGAGGGGGCCTTTGCCCAGCGAAAGCAGCTGCTCAAGGTGGCCCGTTTCGGTAAAAAGGCCTATGAGCAAGCCGCCGGATTTTTACGCATCCGCCAGGGCGAGCAGCCCCTGGACAATACCGCCGTGCATCCTGAGCGCTACCCTTTGGTAAAGCAGATGGCGAAAGATCTAGGCATTACCCTGCCGGCGCTGATCACCCAACCGGCGCTGCTCGACAAAATCAAATTGGAGCAGTATGTCGGCGAAGATATCGGCCTTCCGACCCTACGGGATATTATCGCTGAATTGCAGAAACCGGGCCGCGACCCCCGCGAAAGTTTCGTCACCACCAGCTTTCGTGAAGATGTCATGGAGATGAAAGATCTGCAGGAAGGAATGACCCTCAACGGCGTCGTCACCAACGTCGCCGCCTTCGGCGCCTTTGTCGATATCGGCGTGCATCAGGACGGCCTGGTGCATGTCAGCCAGCTCGCCGACCGCTTCGTTAAAGACCCCAATCAGGTGGTCAAGGTGGGTCAGCAGGTACAGGTGCGAGTGGTATCCGTCGACCTGCAACGCAAGCGGATCGGTTTGACCATGCGCAGCGGCAAGTTGGAAAAAACACCCGAGCCTAAGCAGCGGAGCCAAAAACCTCGGCCGGAGAAAAAGATCGCTAAGCCGGTGACTGATCTGGCTGCGGCGCTGAAGAAGTCTGGGTTTCGGGTTAAAAAGGAAAAGAAAGATTAAGGATAGCCGGCAAGCCCCCGAGCCGTTTCCTCGCCGGCGACGACGATCCTTCCCCCCATACCCTTTGGCTCCAGCTATTGCCGGCTTCTGGACATCCCCCTGCTACCTGTTTTGATTCTGCTGCAGAAAGAGGGGCATGACCTTTTCCACGAAATCGTGGATCACAACCCGGCCGCCCTGGATCAGTACGGCCCGTTTGGCAACCTTGCGGACGAAGGGGATATCGTGGGTAACGATAATGAAGTTAGTCGAACCGTGCAGATCTTCCAGCAACTCGGCCAGGGCATTGGTGGTGTTGATGTCCAGGGCCGAGGTCGGCTCATCTAAGAGCAGAAAATCAGGTTTCAGCACCAGAGCCCGGGCGATGGCCACTCGCTGAGCCTGGCCGCCACTTAGCTGCGAGGGATAGCTCCGGACCAGATTACCTACTCCTACCCGCTCCAGCATCTCCATGGCTTCCCGCTCCGCCTTCGCCTTATCCTCTCCCTCAACCTTGACCGGGGCCAGGGTAAGATTTTCCAGCACGTTGAGATGTGGAAAAAGATTGAGGTTCTGAAAAACCACCCCTACCTTGGATCTGAATTGCGTTTCCGACATGGAGATTGCCGGGATCCCGTCGATCTCCACGGTGCCCTGCCCTGGCGTCAGGAAACGGGCCAGGCACTGGAGCAGGGTGGTCTTGCCGGAGCCGCTCGGGCCAACAATAGCGGTGATGTGCTCCTCGTCGTCAAAGGAAAGATCCATGGAGATATCGGCCAGGGCCGTAGTGCCGTCCGGGTAGGTGAATTCGAGGCCGGTAACCTTAATCATCGGCATATCCTCTCTTTTTCAGAGCCTTCTCCCAACTGCCGGCGAACTTCATCAGAGGGTAGGTGAAGACGAAAAACATCAGAGCCACGATGAAATAGAACTTCATTGGATTATAGGTAACGCTGATGATTGACTGGGCCTGACGTACCACCTCGGCTACCGAGATCACCGAGACCAGGGCGGTATCCTTGAGAAGGGCCACCGAAGAATTAACCAGGGACGGAATGGCAATGCGAAAGGCCTGGGGCCAGACCACGTAACGAAAAACTTGAAAAGAACTCAAGCCCAGAGCCCGGGCCGCCAGTTTCTGCCCCGGCGGAACCGCCATCAGACCGGAGCGGACCACTTCAGCCATATAGGCAGCACCGTTAATGGACAGAGTAATGATTGCAGAAGATATCGGAGAGATGGTGAGGCCGATCTGGGGCGCCCCGAAGTAGACGAAAAAGAGTTGTATCAGCACCGGGGTACCGCGAACGAAATCAACCATGGTGCGAATGATCAGCAATCGGGGCGAAGGCTTGCCGTGTAAAACCACCCCGGCCGGCACCGCCAGCAGAAAACCACAAAGCAGAGACAAACAGGCGATGCCAATGGTAACCCCGAAACCTTCAATCAGCATCAGGGCGATTGTCCGGTTTCTCATCTGGCCGGAGCGCGATGCAGCGGTATCGATAGTCACCGGTCCGAACCACTTGCGATGTAGGTCGGCCATGAAACCGGAATTTTCCAAACTCTTCAGCGCCTGGTTGATACGGGCGAGTAATACGGGGTGACCCGGAGCCATAGGGATGCCCATCTGTTCCCGGTAGAGCAAAGGGCCGGCCGGCCGGAAAGGCATCTCCGCCGATTTAATCTGATATCCGCCCACAAGGCGGTCGGTGACGAAGCCGTCCAACCGGCCATTGAGCATATCCTGGTAAACATCGATAGTACTCTTGTAGGTGACCGTTTCAATCTCTGGATATTTCTCGGTCAGGTAATGTTCAAAAGTCTCACCCAGCACAGCCCCGACCCGGCGGCCGGCCAAGTCGTTAATGCTGCCAATCTTAGCGTCATTTTCAGCGTTGACGAAGAGTTGAGCTCCGGAGACATAGTAGGGGCGCGAAAAGTCTACCTGTTTCTCACGCTCGGCGGTGATCGCCATTGAGCCGATGATGGCATCGAACTTACCGGACAAGAGCCCGGCCAAGATGCCGTCCCAATCGGTGGCAATAATCTTGAGCTCCATTCCAAGCTCCCGCGCCACCCCTTGGGATACATCAACGTCAAAGCCTGCCAACTCGCCGTCCTGGTCATAAAAACTAAAGGGAGGATATTTTCCGGTCAGCGCCACGGTCAGCTGTTCCGGTTCCGACGCTTCAACCTTTGACGCTATAAAGGAGAACAGAATCCAAAAGATCGCCGCTCCAATTAGCAGAGTGGCGAAAAGACCATTTTGAGCCAATTTTCCGGGAGACGAATAACCTTTAATAAAGCTTTGAAAAATCAAACCATCTCCTCCTGCTCGGGTCAAAGATACGTTGTTTCTTTGTCGCAGTGTTTTGATTCAGGGTGATTGGAGAGTCCTGTCGTTTGGACGAAGTTACGGGAATCAGGGTCAGCAAAGGCGTCAACCATCGGAATCAGCAGATGGCGAGACACCCCTTGCTTTGGTGACATTTACTCAAACGGAAGTATGACTTAAAGGACAGTGACCTGTAAACTGTCAAGAGTTGGTGCCTGACTCAAATATTATGCTTCAGCTGCTTCACTCTAACTTTCATACACTTATACGATTTTGAACTAAAACCCTGCCCGGTATATACAGACTGGATATACCCGTTTAAAGAGCATCAATCGCAGAGAACCAGAGGGGTCAAATACTTTCTTACCAACACCCCAACAAGCCCCCCCTTTTTCTGGAAAACCCTCCGTATATTAGGCACCGCGTCACATTCTTTAAAGGCTTCAATTATTTCACTTGACCACAAACCGAATGAGCATGGTCTCCCAACCGGTGCGGATTTCGGTGCCAAATGAGAAAGTTTCGGATGGCAGGAGCTTCGGGATTGCCGCCGGGAAACCTCTGCCAGGCGTACCATTACGGCTGCTCACAACAGGAGCAATATAGGAATATTGATAAATAAGAATATTGTGAAGAGGCGAACTAAAGCGTTTTGAACAAGCTATACAGGAAAGCTAAAGCATCTCCACTAGGAACAATTTTAGCCAGATAGCCCTTCTATTCGCCTTCAAATTCTCGAAAATCTGGCCTCAAACAGCCAATTTTTCGTTTCGTCCCGTCAAGTCCGTATATGGTCTCCCCCCCCTTTTGCAAGGGTTTTGTGACTTGATGACAGGGACAAGATTGCTGCCGTATATCCGGCCTCTTTTTGAGGAGCTTTACGTCCTCGGGCCTCAA
>CAZKQY010000381.1:0-8326 GCA_964555005.1 uncultured Syntrophotalea sp.
GGCCGTGACAATGCCCATTTGGAAAACCATCGGAGGCATTGCTGTTTTACTTATTTTTCAGAAAAAGGCTGTCAAGAACTTTTTTGCTGAATAGTTACCTTGAATTAAAGATTTGTGGTGTTAGAATAGAAAAGGTCGCTTAAAAATACAGGGGCGATTATACGTTATCGCTGTTGCGCAGTAGAGCTTACTATTGCGGACCGACCTCACGAACAGGGCGTACCTTGTGTAAAGGCCAGGCTTCTCAAGTGCGGTGCCCTTATGGCAAGGTACTAATTATTTCAACCCCTATCAAGAGAGGATACGATTATGCCAAGAAAAGATGGAACAGGACCTAATGGAACTGGTGCAGGTGGTGGTCAAGGACAAGGACCAGGTGGCCAAAACCCCGGCCGTATGGGCGGCCCACTGGCAGCGGGCCCTGTCGGTTTATGTGTTTGTCCACAATGCGGGCACACAGAACCCCACGAACGGGGTGTTCCTTGTGTCAAGCACAAATGCTCGAAGTGCGGCGCCTTTATGACCAGGCAATAACCAGCAAGCTTTACAAAAGATGGTGATGAGCAGGTCAAGACAAGAAGGAACAGGCACTTGGGGAATAAGGGCGATAGCCAGGTACGTGGCTGGACTCGGCGCGAAGCGGAAATGTCTGACGGCTATACCACTATTTTTGCGGGCAGGGCGGATTGCAGGAGTGAATCAGGGAGCCAGAAAAATGAGAAAGATTGGCATAATAATTTGTGACCGGTATCACACTTGTGCAGGGGGGAAGTGCCTTCGAGCCATGCGGAATCGTGAAGGAGCTTTTGTCCTGTACCAGGAAGAGGAAATTGAATTGGTAGGATACACGAGTTGCGGAGGCTGTCCAGGTGGGAACGTAGAATATGCCCCGGCGGAGATGAAAAAGAACGGAGCAGAGGTTATTCATTTAGCTACCGGGCTGGTGGTCGGTTATCCGCCTTGTCCACAACTGGAATCATTCTGTAAATTTATTCCCGCTAAATACGGGCTGGATGTGGTTGTTGGGACTCATCCAATCCCGCAAAATTATTACATAACTCACCAAGGATTAGATACCTGGCAGTCTGATAGATGGAAATCTCGAATTCAGCACGTTTTGACAAATGAAGAGATACGCTTAGCCTATGATTAATGAAATATCGAATATGCCGTGGTTTCGAAAAGCGATTTTTTGAATATCACTTTTGAACCCCATTTTGTTTGGATATAAAAAAGCCGTGACTTTTGTCACGGCTTTTTTTGTTGGTCTGGGCGGGAGGGGGAATGTCCCAATTCCCGTTTCTTAAGATTATGGGTTACAGGGTACTCGTTTGACGATTAAAAGAGTTTGTGTTACTATCTTTCTTATACGAAATAATTCAACAGGAAGTAGTTGTGGAAGATGATAGACAAATTATCCGGAAAAATTAGTAAAAAAGTTGTTACTGAGTTGGGGGAGGAATCTTTTTGCGATAGTTTGCAAGCGGGAAAAGTCTTGGCGGGTCACGCTGAGATTCCGGTGGTACCTGCTGACAGCTATGAGTTACGGGTTCGGCGATCTCTTCGGCGGATTATCCGCGCTGTGGAGATTCATTCCAAAAAACTAGTACACAGCCACAAGATTACTGGCCCTCAGTTAGGTTGCCTTGCGGCTCTCAAAGAAAATGGTCCACTGACAACCAGCAAGCTCGCCCATGCGATTTATCTTAGCCCTAGTACCATTGTCGGTATCATTGATCGGCTCGAAGAAAAAGGGCTGGTGGTACGCCAGCGAGGCAGCAAGGACCGTCGCCAGGTGCAGGTTTGCCTGACTGAAGGGGGTGAACAGCGCCTGGATAAAGCGCCGTCTGCCTTGCAGGATACTCTTTTTGAGGCTTTGAAGGGCTTGCCTGAACTGGAACAGGGTTCCATCACACTGGCACTTGAGAAGATTGTCCACCTAATGGAGGCTAAAAAAATCGAAGCTTCCCCGGTTCTTGAGACTGGTTCTCTGTCTTCATCCTCTTAAATTCAATCCCATCCAAGAATCTTTGAATAACTTATAATTTTATTATGGACCGATTAACCATAAACGGGATCGGAGTGTCATGTCGTTTTCGCACGGCTTGATTATTTCGGTTCGGCCTCAACAGGAGCAGGAGAAATATGTATATTTATTCGCAGAGCCAGCAGGATCTGGCTGAAAGAATTGCACCGCAAAACGCTAGTCTTCCTAAGTGGAAGGACTGGCACTGGCAGCTCAAACATTCTATTAAGGATATCGATCAGGTCGAAAACCTGCTTGGCATCAAATTGGAAGAGACAGAGCGCGAAAAGATTGTCCTCACTTTAGAGAAATTCCCTCTTTCTATTACCCCTTACTATCTTTCGCTCATCAAAACCGACGACTTTCGCAATGATCCGATTTTCAAACAGGCGTTTCCCTCGCCGGAGGAGTTGAATATCGATCGCCGCGATATGGCGGATCCTCTGGCGGAAGAAAAGGACAGTCCGGTTCCGGGCATTACCCATCGCTACCCTGACCGGGTGTTGTTCCATATCAGCAACGTCTGTTCCATGTACTGCCGTCACTGCACCCGTAAGAGAAAAGTTGGCGATGTCGACTCCGTTCCGGGTAAGGATGTAGTGCGCGAGGGGTTGAATTACATCCGCAACAACCCCGTTGTTCGCGACGTGCTCCTGTCCGGCGGCGACCCGCTGATGCTCTCCGACGATTACCTGGACTGGATTCTGACGGAACTGCGTCAAATCCCCCACGTTCAGATTATTCGCATCGGCAGCCGAATGCCGGTGGTTTTGCCTTACCGGATCACCGATGAGTTGGTGACGATGCTTAAAAAACACCATCCTCTGTGGCTTAATACTCATTTTAACCACCCCCGGGAACTTACTGCCTCGTCCCGCCAGGCGCTGCGCAAGTTGGCTGATGGCGGCATTCCTTTGGGCAACCAGTCCGTGTTGCTGGCTGGCGTCAACGATTGCCCGCGTATTATAAAATCATTGATGCACAAGCTGGTCGATAACCGGGTGCGGCCCTATTATCTTTATCAATGCGATCTCTCCGAGGGGTTAACCCATTTCCGTACTCCGGTGGGCAAGGGGATCGAGATCATGGAGAGTCTGATCGGTCACACCAGCGGCTTGGCGGTGCCGACCTACGTCATCGATGCCCCCGGCGGCGGCGGTAAAATCCCACTCACTCCCAATTACCTGCTTTCCCTATCCACTAATAAGGTGGTGTTGCGCAATTACGAAGGGGTGATTACCACCTATCAGGAACCGGCCAGCTATGAACCAAAATTTTGCGATCGCCAGTGCGATCGGTGTGAATTGCAGCTAAATTTAGAGGATGCCGAGGAATATGCCGCTACCGGCATTGAAAAACTGCTTGCCGACCACGACCAGACCATTTCTCTGACCCCTGAAAACAACGCAAGAATGGAACGCAGAGATGATGACTGATGTGCTCGAGCGGTTCGGCGATTCCTTGATTCAGCATGGCAAGGCCAGCGACAGGGTCTATGTGATGAAGATCGACCCAAAGGATTATCCGGCGATAGTCGAGCAGGTGATCTCGTTGGCGTTGGCCAACGATTATTCCAAGATCTTCGTTAAGGCTCCTGCTTTTGCCCGCGCGGCGTTTATCGAAAGCAGTTTTGTTGAAGAAGCATGCATCCCAGGGCTTTTTCGGGGCAATGAGGATGGTTTTTTCCTCAGCAAGTTTCTTTCGGATCAGCGCCGGCAGGAGAGACAACCCGACCTGGTTGCCAAGATTCTGCGTACGGCCGAGAGAAAAGCCGGAAAGGTTGGTACTCCGAGCCTGTCACCGGGCCAGGTCTGTCTCGTTATGGAAAAAAAGGATGTGGAGGCCATGGCACAGCTTTACCGCCAGGTGTTTGCCTCTTATCCGTTTCCCATACGTGACCCGGCCTATCTGGCCAGAACCATGGACGAAAACCTGGTTTATTACGGTATCCTGGCCGATGACAAGTTGGTCGCCCTGGCGTCGGCCGAGCATGATTTCAACGGCCAGAATGCCGAGATGACCGATTTTGCCACCTTACCTGAATTCCGCAGCGATGGTTTGGCTTCGTATCTTTTGCATGAGATGGAACAGGGTTTAAAGAAGTCTGGCGTCAAGACTGCTTACACTATTGCTCGTGCTTATTCCTTTGGCATGAATATCACTTTCGCCAAGCATGGTTATACTTATGGCGGTACCTTGACCAACAACACCCAGATCTTTGGAGAGCTGGAAAGTATGGTTGTCTGGTACAAGCCCGTATAAATCAAAACTACCAAAAGGAATCAATTAGAAGACACGAAAGCCCGCCTGGTAGCCAGGTGGGCTTTCCCAATGTGGCAGGAGTTGTAAGAATTCCCATTGCAACTAAAAATAAATTCTTAAAACAGATGTAAGAGGATAAATTAGACACTTATCCCTTTGACCTTAATTTTTGCCTGGGTTAAATTGGCTACGTCTTATGCATTGTGGCTTTTATTGCTTATGTGGGTCACTTGGAAGTTAGTCTCCATGGCACGTTAACGGATAAGGAGCCAATCTTGGCCTCTCTGAACTTTGAAAAAGAGAAAGATTCCTTCCGAAAATTCTATGACAGTAATTGTAAGCTCTTCGAAAAGGCTAAGAAGGCCTATATCCGCATCATCGGTTCGTCACTTAAGGGGACTGATATTGGCGAGGTTACGAAAATCGAAGGACGGGTCAAGGACAAAGAGGAGTGCCTCAAAAAATTTAACCGAAAATATCAAAGCAAACTCGAAGCGGATGAACATCCGTATGAGATCAAAGACTACCTTTCCGACCTGATCGGTATCCGTATCGTCTGCCTCTATGAGGACCAGATTGAAATGGTGTCTGAGGTATTGAAGCAACGCTTCAAAATTATCGATGTTACCGATAAGACCTCGGCCGTTGAGAGTACTGAGGATTCGTTTGGTTACAAAGGCCTGCACATGGATCTTGCTCTGAACGAGAAGATGAGTTCCCAGCCGAAATACCAGCAGTATGCCGACTATCCCTTCGAAGTGCAGATCAGGTCTTTGATTCAGGATGCCTGGAGTGTGCTGGACCATAAAATAAAATACAAAAAATCGATCCCCGTTGATCTCAAACGCAGGATAAATGTTCTTTCTGCCCTGTTTGAGTTGGCCGACCGTGAGTTTAAAGAGATTCGTAACTCTACTACGGAGCTCATCCAGCAAGCCACGGTGGCTCCGGTCAGCGATCCCCTGGATGACAGCAGGGAGATTTCAGGTCAGCCTGCAACGGCAGTCAGTGAAAAAACCGTCAACGCTTTTAGCTTTCTGCGTGTCGCTGGACATTTTTTCAGGGATTTCGAATTCGAAGATTATAAGGTTGACGACTTCGTCCAAGGCATTTTAAAACTGGACAGTGGATTTCAAAAGTCGAATCTGCACAAAAGCTTGAATGAGAATCTGAAAACCGTCAAAGAATATAGTGATTATTTCTTGGCAAAAAATCCGGAAAACACCTTTAGCCCCTATACCTCGATCCGGCACTGTCTGTATCTCTACGACCAGGAAACTTTCAGTCGTATTTTATCCAAGGGGCCCAAAGATCGCTTTGAAGGATGGCTGAGAGCATATCGGGGGGATTCAGTCTGATTAACACCTAAAGAAGCAGTGAATCGCTATGCTTTTTTTAGACGATCTCAATTCACCGCTTATGTTATTACCTGAATTACAAGAAACCCCGTCTGGATCGTCAGGCGGGGTTTTCTCGTCATGCAGGGATTTTAGTCTTTGATGAATTAGCAAATCGGCCAATCCTGACATGTAGACCGACGGCAGCCTCCAAATATTGCCTTAGACGATTGAAACATTCTTGCATTTTGTTTTAATTGTACTCAGCACCACAAACAGAGGCAACGAAATGAATGTTCTTTTAATCTATCCTGAGTTTCCAGATACCTTCTGGAGTTTCAAACACGCACTTAAATTGGCTCATAAAAAAGCCTCCTCGCCTCCGTTGGGACTTCTCACGGTGGCCGCGATGCTGCCCCTGGATTGGGGCAAGCGCCTGGTTGACCTGAATGTTACCCGGCTCACCGAAAAAGATCTGGTCTGGGCTGATGTTGCCCTTGTCAGCGCAATGCTGGTGCAAAGGGATGCGGCCCGTCAAGTTATCGCCCGGTGCAGAAAAGCCGGGGTCCGGATTATGGCCGGAGGGCCGCTTTTTGTGAACGAGTATGAACAGTTCGAAGAGGTCGATCATTTCGTATTGAACGAGGCGGAGTTGACCCTGCCCAAATTTCTGGCCGATTTTGCTCAGGGTCAGGCCAAGCGTGTCTACACGACCTCCGAGTTTGCCGATATTCAGAAGTCGCCCACCCCATTGTGGGAATTGACGGACATGCGGTGCTATGCCTCCATGAGTCTTCAATATTCTCGGGGCTGCCCTTTTAATTGCGAATTCTGCAATGTGACGGCGTTGTTTGGACATCGCCCCCGTATTAAGAGCAGCGACCAGGTGCTTACCGAGCTCAACGGTCTCTACGACCAGGGCTGGCGGGGGAGCGTCTTCTTTGTGGACGACAACTTTATCGGTAATAAAAAACATCTCAAGACCGAATTACTGCCTGCGCTTATTGATTGGCAGAAGACCAGGGGAGGGTTTTCTTTTTACACCGAAGCCTCTATTAATCTGGCCGATGATGAGGAACTGGTAGAGATGATGGTCGATGCCGGATTTGACACGGTCTTTATCGGTATTGAAACGCCCAACGAGGCCTCCCTCGTCGAATCGGGTAAGTGCCAAAATCAGAGTCGAAACCTGATTGGGGATGTAAAACGGTTGCAGCGAACCGGGTTACAGGTGCAGGGAGGGTTCATTGTCGGCTTTGATAGTGACACGCTTGCTATTTTCCAGAGCCAGATCGATTTTATCCAAAAAAGCGGGATTGTCACGGCGATGGTCGGCCTGCTGCAGGCATTGCCGGGAACACGGCTTTACGAGCGCTTAAAACGGGAAAATCGCCTGTTCTCTGACTCGACAGGGAATAACGTCAGTATCTCAACCAACGTCATTCCGGTCATGGGGCTTGAGGCCTTGCAAGAGGGGTACAAAATAATCCTGCGGTCCATTTACTCACCGGACAATTATTATCGCCGCGTCAAGACTTTTTTGCAGGAATACCGTCCGCCCAAGGTTCGAGCGCCAGTGAGCTTTAGGTATAAGATGGCATTTTTCCATGCAATCTACCGCCTCGGGATTCTCGGCAAGGAGCGCTTTCACTTCTGGAAGGTAATGCTTTGGACCCTTTTCAGCCGGCCACAACTGTTTCCGCAAGCCGTCACCCTGGCAATTTATGGTTACCATTTTCGGGTCATCTGCAAACGGTACATTTTGAAATAAAACCCCCTGCTCATTTTTAAGGGCACCGGGAAGACGTTGAGGCGCTCTTCGATCATAAAGAAACGCAGAAGCTTGACAGGAAGTCATTATTTGGCCCCGTGCCTTGTTCAATCGCTATTTCCGGGGCGATGAGCCACGTGGGGTTATTCGGGACAATATTTATCCCCGTAGTGGTCCATAACGAAGTCAATGTCTTTGTCGCCACGGCCGGAGAGGTTGACCAAGATGGTCTTGTCAGCGGGCAATTCGCTGGCGAGTTTCATGGCGTAGGCCACGGCGTGGGCGCTTTCGAGGGCGGGAATGATGCCTTCGACCCGGGACAGTTCGAAAAAGGCGTCGATGGCTTCCTGATCATTGGCGGTGGTGTAGCGGACCCGCTTAAGGTCTTTGAGCAGGCTGTGCTGGGGGCCGACCCCGGGGTAATCGAGACCGCTGGCGATGGAGTAGACCGGTAGGGGTTCGCCTTCGTTGTCCTGTAGCAGATAAGAGTGAAAACCGTGCAGAAAACCGGGCTTGCCGAGGGTCAGGGTAGCAGCGTGCTGACCGATCTCCAGGCTGCGCCCGGAGGGTTCGACGCCATGGATTGCGACGTCACCATCGTTTAAAAAAGCAGTGAACAGGCCGATGGCGTTGGATCCGCCACCGACGCAGGCCACCAGATGATCTGGCAGGCGGCCGGTCCTTTCTTGAAACTGCTGACGCGCCTCGATGCCGACGATTTGTTGAAAGTCACGCACCATCATGGGAAAGGGATGGGGTCCGACCACTGACCCGATGGCGTAGATTTGGTTGTCGGTATCGGTCAAATAGGCCTCAAAGGCCGCATCGACAGCATCTTTAAGGGTCTGGGTGCCGCGGGTCACCGGAATCACCTTGGCGCCGAGAATCTTCATGCGGGAAACGTTCGGATGTTCTTTGATAATATCGACC
>CAZKQY010000382.1:0-2969 GCA_964555005.1 uncultured Syntrophotalea sp.
TTCTCCGACTACATGCGGCCACCTATTCGCTTGGCCGCTATGATGGGCTTGGCTCCCATCTATGTTTTTACACACGATTCTATTGGTCTTGGCGAAGACGGTCCGACCCATCAGCCAGTCGAACAGCTGGCCGCATTGCGGGCGATCCCCCATTTGCGGGTAATTCGTCCCGCCGATGCCAATGAGACGGTTGTGGCCTGGCGGGTGGCCCTCACTGATCGCCAGCGGCCGACGGCGTTGGCCCTCTCTCGGCAGAATCTGCCGATTATCGATCGTAATTGTCATGGAGCTGCTGCGGGTGTGGCCCGCGGCGGTTATGTGCTGGCGCCCGAGGAGGGGCCTTTGCAAGTCTTGCTCATGGCCAGCGGTTCGGAGGTTTCACTGGTTCTCGAAGCTCGAAAAGTGTTGCAGAAGCAGGGTCTTGCTACCCGAGTTGTGTCTTTACCCTGTTGGGAGCTTTTCGATGAACAGCCGCAGGCCTATCGCCATGAGGTGCTGCCGCCAAGCTGTTCCATGCGTCTGGCCGTCGAGGCGGCATCTGCCTTCGGTTGGGAGCGTTATGTCGGCGACGGCGGGGAAATTTTGGCCATGAATGGTTTTGGTGCCAGTGCGCCGGCCGAGCGATTGATGGAGCATTTCGGTTTCACTGTGGACCAGATCCTGCTTCGAGTCGGTAAATTACTGGACCAGGCCTGAATTTTTTCAGGGTATTCGGTAAACCTTTTTTCTGTAGGCTCGTCCAACACTACAAGAACGGATTTCAGCAGACAGGAAATGGCCTATGACTCTCCAAGCCGCAACCGTTGTGGTTGATCATGCTTTGGCACCGGACTATATAGATACGACAGAACTTGGCGACCGCTCTGACAAGATTCTGCTCGACCAGCTGCGTGCCGGGCATCCCGGTGCTTTTGAACAGGTGGTGGCAAAACAGGCATCCCGCCTGATCAATCTTGCCTATCGATTGGTGGGAAACCGTGCCGTAGCTGAAGAAATCGCCCAGGAAGGTTTTCTGCGATTACATCGTTCGCTGGACAGCTTTCGTGGTGACTGCAGTTTGTCGAGTTATCTCTATCGTATTGTCTCACGCCTGGCTATCGACTATTTGCGTCGAGAAAAATTACGTCGAAAACTGTTCTTTTTTCGCCGCCAAGAAGACGATGTTGACCCGCTGGAAATGGCGGCGGACACAGGCCCATCGCCACGCGATAATCTGCAGTCAAAAGAGACCGGAAAGCGTCTGTTGACTGCCCTTGACCGCTTGTCGGCTCGGCAACGGACGGTTTTTGTGTTGCGCCATCAGGAGGGGTTGTCCCTTAAAGAAATTGCGGCAACTCTAGGCCTGGAACAAGGAACGGTCAAGGCCCATCTGCATCGGGCGGTACGCGCCTTGCGCACCGAACTGAAGGATCTGCAGGAGGATCGGTCATGAAAAACCCGGGAACGAGAAATTGTTGTAAGGAAGACCTGCTGCTTTATTACTACGCTGAATTGGCTGAACAGCAGCGACGCGAGGTGGAAAAGCACCTCGCTGTCTGCGAACGCTGCGATCATGAGTGGCAGCAGCTACAGCGGTCTTTGAATGGAATGGCTCTGCCGACTATCGAGCTGGGTCCGCTGGAAACCAAGAGGTTTGCCGCCAGGGTCGCAGAACGGGCGCAGCGTCCCAGGCGCGGCAAACTTTGGTTGTGGGGGGGAGCATTAACGGCCTGTACGATTTTGGCTCTGAGTTTGATGGCCCGCCCGCCGGGGATTGTTCCTGGCCAGGGGACCAGCCTTGTGGCCGATGCGGCTATGGTTCAGGACCTTGATCTGTTGCAAAATATGGAACTACTTGAAGAACTCGATCTGTTGCAGGGCTTGGAAGGCCAGGGATGACAGAGGTGGAAAGGGAACGACCATGAAACGCTTATGGATACTTAGTCTGTTGCTGATGGCCGGTCTGGCCTGGGGGCAGGAAACGGCCTGGGCTAAGCGCGACTATGGCCAAAAGGCCGGTGGGCAAAGAGTTGAGGCCGGTGCAGGCGCTACCGAAGGCAATCGTTGGCAACAATTGAGTCCAGAGCAACGCAAGGAGCTGCAACAGCGCTATCGCCAGTTTCAAGAAATGCCGGCTGCCGAACAGCAAAAGCTACGGCAGCGGTATGATCGTTTTCGTGAGCTGTCGCCGGAAAAAAAACAGCGCATGTTGGAGCGCCACCGCGAGTTTCAGCAATTGAGGCCAGAGCAACGGGAAGAGTTGCATCGAGAGTGGCAACGCATCAAGCAACTGCCGGCCCAAGACCAGAGCCAAGAGCGCCAGAAGCTGCATCAGCGGTACTTCAATGACAGTAACGACCGCCGATAACTTTCTGCGATTATTACTTTTAAGGTGCTAAGCAAGTCGTTCCCTGGTGCTTGTTCACACAGTTCCTGCCTTTCACGGCCTACAAAATTATTTCTATAAGCTATAATTCAACGTGTCTGTGTACCAATCCCAGGCCATCTGCGGTCTTTACCAAGGAGCAAACGGATGAAAAAGAACTATGGGGGATGAAAACGGCACTGGTGGTCTGTGCTCTGCTCTGTGTCGGCGGGTGTAAAGAGGAGCAGAAGAAGCAGCCGTTGGGCGCCGTCCCTGTTGCGGTGGTTGTGGAGGGGCAAAATGCCATCCCGAAGCCAGGCGACAACGACGGTCAGGCTTTGTTTCAGCAGCATTGTGCGGTATGCCATCCCGGCGGCGGTAATATAATCAATCCGCTCAAAGTCCTCGATGGAGAAACCCTGGCCGCCAACGGCATCGAAACCATTGATGATATTGTTGGCATCATGCGTCAGCCGGGGCCTGGAATGAGCAGTTTCGACAAGGATCTGCTGTCTGATCAAGAGGCAGAGCGCATCGCGGAATATATTCTGCAGAGTTACTGAAGCCACACCCGCGAGGCTTTTGAAACGGGACTCTTCGGGTTTTGCTAGCAAGTGCAAGGGCC
>CAZKQY010000383.1:0-5405 GCA_964555005.1 uncultured Syntrophotalea sp.
ATCGGCACTCAAGCTCGGTCATGCGCGAGGTGCAGCCATGTTGGCTGGAGTCAACGCCAACCTGACGGTGGCGGAATACACTGCGGTGCAAGTAAAAAATGCCGTGGTCGGCTACGGCCGAGCTGAAAAACGGCAGGTCCAGCAGATGGTGCGCATGCTGCTAAATCTGCCGGAGATCGCCCAGGAAGATGCTTCAGATGCTCTGGCTGTGGCTATCTGCCACGCCCACAGTGCTCACATGACCCAGATCAAGCGCCCCTAACCGTCTCTTTCTGGAGCCCATTTTGATCGCTCTGCTCAGCGGCAACATTGTTCACAAATCGACCAATCAGATCATCATCGACGTCGGCGGCGTCGGCTATCGCCTGCTGATCCCCCTGTCATCCTTCTATGCCCTGCCGGAAGAAGGCGCCGTTCGACTTCACGTACACACCCATGTTCGTGAGGATGCTATTTCGCTGTTCGGCTTTCTGACCATGGAAGAAAAAGAGATGTTCGTCCTGCTGCTGACCATCTCCGGGGTCGGCCCCAAACTGGCTCTCAACATATTATCCAACATTCCGGTCAATGATTTGAAGTGCGCCCTGACCCAAGGCGACATCAAACACCTTTCGAGCCTGCCGGGGATCGGCAAAAAGACCGCCGAGCGTCTGGTACTGGAATTGCGGGAAAAGATCCCCCAGGGCAGTTTTGTAACGACCGTCGCCGACAGCCCGACAGCGACCGCCAGCGGCCAACGAAAAGACGCCCTGTCGGCGCTGGTCAATCTCGGCTACAAAGAAACTCTGTCCAAAAGAGCCCTCGACAATCTGGAAATCGCCGCCGATGCCTCCCTGGAAGAGATTCTCAAAGCGGCCTTGAAAATCCTGATGCGCTGAACAGACCTAAAGGGCTCGATAACAATCGGCACGAAAAAACGATGGCCCCCCTCTTCAACTTATGGCTGGACGGCAAGGAGCAAATATGAGCGAGCGACTGATCAGCGGCGAAATCGGTGACCAAGACCGTTTCGAAGCCTCGCTGCGACCGCGCACCCTTAAAGAATACATCGGTCAGATCAAGGCCAAGGACAACCTGCAAGTTTTTATCGATGCGGCCCGCGCCCGGAAGGAAACTCTGGACCATGTGCTTTTTTTCGGGCCGCCAGGGCTCGGCAAGACAACCCTGGCCAATATCATCGCCAGCGAAATGGGAGTGAGCATCAAAAGCACTTCCGGACCGGTGATCGAAAAACCGGGAGATCTGGCGGCCATCCTGACCAACCTCGAAGAGGGTGACGTCCTGTTCATCGACGAGATCCACCGTCTATCACCGGTAGTGGAAGAGATTCTCTACCCGGCCATGGAGGACTACCAGCTCGACATCATCATCGGCCAGGGTCCTTCCGCCCGCACCATCAAGTTGGATATTCCCCGTTTCACCTTAATCGGCGCCACCACCCGGGCAGGGCTGCTCTCTTCGCCTCTGCGCGACCGCTTCGGTGTCGTCTGCCGCCTGGAATTTTACAACGCCGAGGACCTGGCCACCATTGTTCGCCGCAGTGCCGGAATCCTTGGTGTACCGGTGGCCAAAAACGGCGAACGGGAAGTCGCTCGCCGTAGCCGGGGCACCCCCCGTATCGCCAATCGCTTGTTGCGCCGAGTACGGGACTTTGCCGAAGTCAAGGGCAACGGCACCATCACTCTGGAGGTGGCCGACATGGCCCTCAACCGCCTGGAGGTCGACGGCTGCGGCCTTGACCAGATGGACCGCCTGATCCTGCTGACCATCATCGACAAGTTCGGCGGCGGTCCGGTAGGCGTCGAAACCCTGGCGGCAGCGGTCGGCGAGGAAAAAGACACCATCGAGGATGTAATCGAACCCTATCTGTTGCAGCAGGGTTACCTCAACCGCACACCCCGCGGCCGCATCGCCACCGATCTCGCCTACCGTCATTTACAACGGCTGCCCCAGGGGGTCAAAAACGGCGAGCTTTTTTCTTAACCTACTTTTTCCAAGAGCAGTAATGCATGGTTTCTGCAAGCCCAACACCCATCGATCCCGACACCCTGCGCCAGTTTATCGATCAGCTGAGCCACTGGGCCGAAAGTCTCATCAGCCGCGGCCGTTCGCCCCTGCGCAAGGTCGAGACCTTTCCTTCCCTGCTGACCGCCATCGGCGAACAACAACCGCCTCTACTGTTCTGGATCAATCGCGACAGCTGCATGGCCGGCGGAGTCGTGCTGTTCCCTGAGGACAACGATGCAGCGACAATGGAAATGGGCCACTACTGCGCCCAGGCTCTGGGACTGCGCTACTTCATCACCTGGACCCGCAACGACATCTCCTTCTGGGACGACGAAACCCCTCCCCGACTACGCAAACAGCTCCCCTTAACCAAGAAATCTTCTGCAAGTACCCGAGATTTTCAAGAGGTACTGCAGCTGCTTCTGGAGGAAGTTAAACTGCTGTCGGTGCTCGCCGCCGTGCCGCCACCGGAGCTCTCGGCCTGTTATTTGGCCAACATGTGGCGCACCACACTGCTGACGGCAGAACCGCTGTTAAACGAACATTATCGTATCGCCCGCAGCGAGAACCGCCTAGCACCGGGAGAAATTCCCGAAAATCTGGCCATCGGCAAGGGATTTCTCACTGTTGTCCGCTTGCTGGCTCTGAGTTACTACGACCTTCTGCCCACCGAAATGCAACCCCATCAGCTTGAAGATAAGATCCGCCACGCCCTGCCGACCTTACCCCCGGGTCTGCGGCAATCCCTGGCCATGGGTGACAGGGAACTGGCCCTGCCAGAATCAGTCGCGGTGCGTTATCACCTGCTTTTTCGCCGGCTCACTCAATTGCGACCGGCCAGCGATTTAAAGCGCTGCGGCCAAGCCCTGGCCCTGTTACTGGAACAAGAACACCAACGTCTGGGCGGTGACGCGCCGCCCTTTCCGGTACCAGCCACAGCCGCCACCCTGCTGCTTAATCCCGACCGGGTCTACGAAACGGTTGACCCAACTCTGGAATTTGCTTCGGCACCGCTATTGGCCGGGCTGGCCCTGCAGCGCAACCTTTGCGGCCAACCGGCCATCGAACAGACCGTATCCCTCTGGCAAGCTCCCGAAAGCTTTGTCCCCAGCCATATCATCGGCACCCTGGTCGACCAGGGGCTGCCGTCCCCCGATCGACGCAACCATTTCCGGGGTCTGCTGCGTCGCTCTTGGCCCAACCGCCGTTTTCGCCTGCCGGCTGCAACCCCGATCTGGGTCTGGCAACTGCTGCACCTGTTGGGCCTGGCCGCAGTCGATGCGACGATCGAACTGCGCCTTCCGGTTGGCTGGCTGACCAACAATTACGGCCTGATCGTTCTGGAGCTACTGCAACAGCAGTTCACCCTCAATCAGCTCCGTGACCACCCCACCGAGGGAATCACCCTGCGCATCGAGAAATCAGTAAATGACGACCGGATTACGGACCTGATCCATAATAACACCAGCCGCGCCATCGAATGGTCTTGGCTGAAATCTAAGCATCCGGCTCTGCTGTCCTTAGCTCTCTATTTGCCCGGGCCTCTCTTCGACTTGCTACAAAAAAACCTGCTCTGCCTGCCCCAGCCCCAAACCTGGCCGGACAACAGCACCGAAGCGATCTTTGCCTTTACCCGGTCCACCCTCGGCCGGGCATTCTGGAAATTACTTGGTGAAGGACGTCCTTTGCCTCGCAGAACTTTACTGCGCAATGAAGTGCTGCGCACCGGTCTGCCCCTGCCGCCGATCAAAATCCTTGACCAATTACACCGGGCCATGACCGACCAGACCTCGGACAACCTTCGACAGCGTGCATTTGAACAAGAGCTGGCTCTGTGGCTAGGCAGCGATCTTACCTCCCTCGCCTCCGGCTCCTGGGCCGAGGGATACGAGTCCATCTCAACGGAAGCTGTCGAAATCGACCCCAAAGAGCTGGCTGAAACAATCGCCCAAGAGGTGTTTGTTGACGGTATTCCGCGCTTCCCCGATCACTACCTCTATGACTATTACCGACCGGATTTGCGGCATTACTCCTTCACCCCGCCACTGACCCGCAGCTCGGAATTTTTCGGCAGGGTCGAGCTGATCGATCACCAGGAATGTCGCTTAGAGGTCGAGGACTTAGATACCGCCCGCGCTCTGCTGCTCTGTGCTGCGGACGGCATGACGTCAACCTCCCTGCCTGTCGAAGGCCAGGTTACGACAGCCATCGTCCAGCGCTATCTGGCGGATTTGCAAAACCTTCATCAAACCTTGTCTCGCAGCTGCCACCGGCATTGCATCGACCCTCAGCAGGCTGAAGCTCTTACCGAAGGGGTCTGGGCCAATCAACCCTTACCAGCCTGGAAAACAATCCTCGAATTGTCTCATCCCTAGGAGACTATCGGACTTGACAGGGTACTAAAGTCATCTTTATCTTGTCAGGCATTTTATTATCCGTATAATTAGCAACAGGATTCTTCCCGCTCTGCTCCTTAAGGGAGGCATTTCATGTCTGCAACCCATACCGCCATCGGCCTGGCACTAGGCAGCGGAGCTGCTCGAGGCTTGGCGCACATCGGCGTACTGAAAGTGCTGGAAGAGGCCGCCATCCCCATCCGCTGCATCGCTGGCACCTCCATCGGCGCTTTCATCGGCGCTCTCTATGCTGCCGGAGTGTCGATCCAGCAGATGGAAAATACCCTTTGCGATCTCGACTGGCGATCCCTGACCCGACTGCTGACCCCGACCCTGCCGACCTCTGGTCTGCTGGATGGCAAAAAAGTGGCCAACTTCATGGCCGAATTATTGCCGGTACAAACCTTTGAAGAATTGTCCATTCCCCTGGCGGTAACCGCCACCGATGTCGAATCGGGAGAAGCCCTGACTATTCACCAGGGCAGCCTCCTCGAAGGGCTGCACGCAGCAACAGCCTTTCCCGGCATTTTTACGCCCGTGCTTTGGAAGGGCCGTTTTCTGGTCGATGGCGGGCTGTGCAATCCGGTTCCAGCCGACGTAGCCTATAACATGGGCGCTCAACGGGTTATCGGCGTCTGCGCTATTCCGGCGCTGACCAAACCCCACCCGGCAAACCTGAATAAGATTTTCAGCCCTCCCGCCAAAGTGCGGCGAACCCTAAGCGAATTCTTCACCAGCCACCAGATCGAAAATCTATTTCACGATATCTGGCAAAACAACAGTCGGCAGCAGAGTACCTCCCCCACCGAGCAAGCGGCGGATCTGCCCAAACATCGAACCCCGAGCATTTTAAAAGTCTGTGCCCGCAGTGTCGCTATCATGGAAAACCAGATCAACGACCTGCGCCTGGAAAAAGAATCCATAGACCTGTTGATTCGACCCTGCCTTGACGATATCAGCCTGCTCGATTTTCACCGGGCCAAAGACACCATCAAGGCCGGC
>CAZKQY010000384.1:0-9049 GCA_964555005.1 uncultured Syntrophotalea sp.
GTTTCACCAGCGACCGAAGGTGCGGCAGCCTGAGCATTAGACATATCATAACTTCCGCCCACCTGACCGACCGCTGCTATCTCAACGGAGCTCTGTCCCGGTTCCGGAGCAAAGGAGCGGCCGACTTGAGCAACGGCATGTCCTCCCTGGCTACGCGGTATGGAAAAATCGCTACGGGACAGGTTGCTGCTCGGTAAGTCAACCGTCGTGCCCGAAGCAGTCGGAGCAAACTGTTTGCTTTGTAGCAAAGCCGGCCGGCCTGAAGCACTCGGCTTTAAACTGTAATCAACTACCGGAGAAGCCTTGGGAGAAGCCACAAGACTCTCCTTGGAACGCTGCCCAATTTGCGCCTGTTTAGCGACCAAGCGCAGCTGAGAAGTTGTGGCGACTGTGTATTGACTGGCCTGACGAGAGGGCGCAGGGGTCGTCAGCACCGGAGCCTGCCTTACGGGAAGCGCTAAGGTAACGACCTTTTTCGGCATCAACATCGGCTTTTCAACAGACAACACAACTTTTTTCGAAATATTGCGGGGTTCGGGAAGAACCTTGGCCGGAGGCAAGGACAGCATCTTTTTCGGTCGCGGCTGCACCTTTTCAACAACAGACTTGGGCTGCACAGGCGACGCCACTGCAACCGGCAGGGGTTCAGCCTGGGATTTAACCTTCACCGGAGTGGCCATTGAAACAGGCTCAACCAGCGGTTCTTCCAGCATTCTGGTTACAATTTCAATCGGTTCCGGGACCAAAGTTTCAACCAAAGGAGAAACCGGAAGGATAACCAACCCAAAAATAAGCAACATCAAAATAGCCACAAATACGACTAAAAACGTCTGCATAACGGGAAAGTCTTCCCGTAGAATGGCAGCAAAAAGAACCGCAAACGGACGTAAAAGCTGATTGGTTCGCCGGTCAGGGAAATCCACTTGGCATTCGCCGCTACGACGATCCGCATAGATGTCGTTGCAGGCACGATGCATCGGAACCTGGCAAACTCCCCATCCGTATAAACTCTCTTTACCAAACTCCATAGCTAAGAGCCTTCTTCGAGAAGTTCCGGCTGCACCACTGACTCGCTGTACTCCTTACCCCATACTTTGGCCATGGCCCCGGCAGCATAAAGCAGATCCTGAGTGATCGATGTCTTATCCGGCAGCAGGATCGGTTGTACATTGCGAGCTTTTAGTTTTTTCAAGGTTTCCACCAATTGCTCTGGAGCCAGCAGCATTGCTTCCTGACCTTCAGCCGAGCTGCTAAGCCCGGTACGCATGATCTTGTAAGGGACTGGATGCTCAACGGATACGGGATAAACATGCAACTCCCAGACTTCTGTCATTTTTCCGAGAGAACCTAATTGCTGATTTTCCGGAACCACAGGCACATCCATTTCAGAGAAGCGGATAGTAACGCTATCAGCAGCCGGGATGGTACTGAGGCTGATCAACAGTAGAAAGGCCAAATCCGTGAAGGAGAAAAGCCAAGTTTGACCATTTTTATTTTTCATCCTGCACCTATACTCCGATTAGTCTTGTTCAAAATCTTCGACGGCTACCAAGCCCTGATCGATTCGCTTATGCAACAACCCATAAAAAACTTTTATAAGGAATTCGAGGATAGTAAAACAAACCAGTCCTATAAAGGTCGTATAAAGTGCCGTAGCTATCCCGGCAATAGCCAAGTCACTCTTGAGTGTACCGCTGTTGGAAAGAAAATGAACAACCATACCAATAATGGTTCCAATGAAGCCTAAAGGCGGCATCAAATTGGCCATCATACTAATGGGATGAAGAAATTTCTCTTCAAAATAGCGTTCACTGAACTGAAAGGCGGCATCTCGAATAAAGGCATCTGGCGGAATGACCTTTTCAGAAGCTGGATTTTCAACCTTTTCTTCAAGATAATGCTGTTTAGCTTTGTCAAAAAAGGACGCAGCAATGATCATCACCGGAGTCCTTAAATTAGCGGGTAAATTGTGCAATTGCTTACGATTTTTGATGGTCTTAAAATCGTAAGATGCCAGCGCACAGAAAGAAAAATACGATTTGATCAACGCAAATCCGAATACGACAAGCATGATGAAGTAGACGGTCACCTGCAGCAAACCGGAATAGGTGTTGATAAAGTAGGTCAGGGTATTAATGATTGACTCGGACAGAGCATTAAACATGTCTTAATAGTCCCCTTACGGTACTGTTGATAGTTGAAAAAGTGTCAATTTGTCAGTTTAGTTCGAAGATTTCGAGCAGCTTCTCCAAGTGTGGTAAATTCCATGTCGCGGCTATCAACCATAGCTGTTTCGATGGAGACATCCTTGCGATAACGTTTATCGTACATTTTTAGTAAACGGCGCGCCTGGCCCCTGCTGCCTGTCTCATACAGTGCGTAGGCACTAAGTAGATTTACCTTGGCTACTTCAAGACGGGTTTCCAAATTTTGCAAAGCCTCGGCGTCCTCAAGAATGGGCATGGCATAAACTTCCACATAGCGAACCACTTCGCAATGAAACCCTTCTTTTTGACAAACACCCGGTTCTTGATCGGGCTGACGGGGCGGTTGATGATTTTTCAAATCGACAGCGGTAGTTCTAAAGTTGATCAGGGCCTGTTTTGTGTTCGCCAAATAGTGAATCTTCTGCGCGGTGTTCATATGACCCAACGCCGGTTGTTCCGGCCAGTCCGCCCTGTTGCAGGCACAACAACCGGAGAGTAACAGCACACTAAGGCCCACCAACAGTAAAATGATCTTATTCATCAACACACTCCTTAATCGACATAGACAAATCCATGTCTCTGAATATCCCCTGTGGCAACGTTGCTCCATAGTAGCTAAGAAGATAACACTATAATAGGTGACCGCATCGAATGCAAAACGTGTGCCCTCATTACAAAAAAGAAGTAACGACCCAATCTAACTGCCACAACGCATTTTAATGCTACCATAAGGCAACAAGTATAAAAACAATCCTGTTGATTTTTTTTGACAAAAATAGTACTTCAGCACACCTGAATAGCCCTAATAGGGGGCCTCCACCGTCGAAATCATTTTGTTATCAATAGACTTATTGTCATTTAAGTCGGCCAGAATCTGCATAGCTTCGCCGACAAACAAGTCCTTATGCACCCGCTGCAACCAGTCGTCCCCTATGTCATCATCTACCTGTTTCTGTGCGTCGGATGAAACAATCCCCGTATCGGCCTGCTGAGCGCTTTTGGCGACACTGAGTTCCTGCCACAATTCCGCCAAGCCTATAGGACGTTCGGTGCTTCCTCCCCGATCCTGGCTGCTTTTTCGCAAATCTGTCAAGGCCTGAAAACGAGCTGAGTTAGTCAACCGCTTCTGGCTGGCAGCCCGTAAGGTTTTCATATCAAAGGCGGTTGGCTGCCAAGGAATATAAGAAGCTGGCGAAACGGTGTCCCAGGGCAGAGCATACTCAGCATACCGTTCACCGCTCTGGACAAAGGGAAGCGGGTCGGGCAGCAACAAATCCGGCTCGACTCCCTGTACCTGCGTCGAACCGCCACTTACCCGATAAAATTTCTGCAATGTCAATTTCATGGCACCCAGGGGACGGTACTGATCCATGCTCTGCGACGACAAGGCGCGATCGAGGTTGAGAACTGTCTGAACGGTACCTTTGCCATGGGTAACATGATCACCAACCACCAGAGCCCGACGATAGTCCTGCAAAGCGGCAGCGAGAATTTCCGAGGCCGATGCGCTGAAGCGATTGACCAGAACAATCATTGGACCATCAAAAGCCACCCCCGGATCCTTGTCCTCAAGCACAACAATGTGGCCATCGCTGTCTCTGACCTGCACCACAGGCCCCTGCTTGATGAAAAGCCCGGCGATCTGCACGGCATCAGTCAGGGCACCACCACCATTATTACGTAAATCAACAACCAGGCCATCAATTTGACTGCCGCCAAGCTTCTCCAGAGCCGCCCGAACGTCATCGGTGCAATTACGCGGCGTACTGTCCTGGTCCTCATCGAAAAAATCTCGATAAAAGGTCGGAATGCGAATATAACCGAAGCGACCGCCACGCCCGGCAGGACCGTCAAGCAAAATTGAACGAACAAAGGATTCCTGAATCTGCACCACATCCCGGACCAGGGAAATGACCTGTTGCATCCCTGCAGACTTACGTACGGTCAGACGCACTTCAGTACCTTTTTTACCGCGAATAAGACGAACCGCATCCCGCAATCGAGTATCCACGATATCGATGGGCTCGGCAGATCCCTGAGCGACTTTGAGAATAATATCCTCAGCCTGCAACTGCCCCTGGCGAAAAGCCGGACTGCCCGGAATGATGCTTACAACCTTAATAAACCCATCATCCTGTTGCAGAGTGGCACCGATCCCCTCCAATGATCCTTTCATGCTGATTTCGAATTCTTCTTCCTCCGCAGGTGCAAGATAATTAGTATGCGGGTCGAAGGCACGACACACGGCATCGAAATAGCGATCTACATACTCCCGCTGCGTAATCTGCCGCAATCGCAACAGCAACTGTTCCGTCGATTTCAAAACCTTATCACTGGCCGTGGACATCAACTGAATATCAATCCGATACTCGCGCGGCATTTCAGGCGTCTTTGATACAACGCCATTTTGCTCCTCAAGCAACTCCAAATAGCGGCCAAGCACCTGATATTTTAAAATTTTGCGCCAACGCTCACGCAATTCTCCATGATTCTGACAATAATCCAGCTTGTCCGGATCGATCTGCAAAATCTCACTGGTACGATAATCGAAGCCTGCGGCCATAATCTGCGGGATGAGTATTTCAACCTCGTCGATGCGTTTTCGATACAAAACGGCACTGACCTCAGGCAAATGCAGATAGCCACTAAGCACCTCATCATCAACCTTCTGCTCATAAGCTTGCAAGCTCAGCACATCTTCCTTCAACAGAAATCGCTTCTGACTATCGAGCTGTTGCAAATAAAGCTTAAAAGCGGCGACAGAAAACTGATCATCAAGGGTCTGATCGCGGTAGTGATTCTGGGTCAACTGTTGGGAAAGCAAATAAGACAGCAGGCGCTGACGATTGACCTCAAAACTTTCTGCATTCCGAGAAACACCTGCCGAACTTGAACCAACCCCAAGCAGCAGCAGACCGGCCAGCAACACAATCAATGAACGAAGCAAAAAGCTAGAAGGCCTGAATCTATTCATAAAGGAATCCTGGTAAGACAAAGGGAAAAAGAGCATGGAGCAAAACGATTAAATCGAGAAGCACTTTATGAGCCAATAAACCGATCAGAAAACAGCACCAATGGACAAAATGCCCTGATGAACCAACCAAGCACCCATGCGGTGCCAAGGAGGTTATTTTTTACAACCTGGCTAAGTATACCGCTTGGATAGAATTCATCCAAGCTTCCATTCATTTTATAGACCTATTTATCGAGGAGATGAACACCATGATCCGATTACTAACCATATCCTTTTTGTTATTCTGCATGAGCTTGGCCAGCGGTTGCCAGAAACAGAGCGACCAGAGCGAGACACCGCCGACAAAACCGGCGGCTCAGAAAGCAGCGGCCCTGCCCGACGCTGATGGACAGACTCTAATTGAGTTCATCACCGTAACCCAGGACTACAGACAATGGCCCATGTTCCCGGGCAAAGAGGCTCTTTACCAAGGACAACACCCCCACGGAGCCTACCTTACTACCTATGTGAGCCCCCCGGTGCTGGAGGCCCTGCAAGGCAAAACTGGCCAACTGCCCGACGGAGCCATCATCGTCAAGGAAAACTATTCTCCGGGAAAAGAGCTGGCAGCCATTACCGTGATGTATCGCCGTACCGGTTATAACACCGAAGGGGGTGACTGGTTTTGGCTTAAATACGCACCGGACCAGACCATATTGGCCGAAGGCAGGGTCGATGGCTGTATCAACTGCCATCGGGCGGTTCAGAACAATGACTGGGTTTTTACCGGGCCGGTGAAATAGATCAGGGCATATAACCAAGGGACTTTCCCCTGCCCTCTCTCCAGGTCAAATGACGTCAGGTGGCAACAGCTTCTGCGAAGCAGGAAATGCACCTGACTACAAACTCAATATAAAGGCAGCGAGTCAACTCGCTGCCTTTATATTTTTTGGCGGGCGTTCCAGATTTCTGTAATGGCCGAATCCACCACCAGGCGGTCCACGGCCAGACAAACGATAATCATAAACCTCCAGCAGGAAAGTGTTCCAGGTCCGGGGTTTCTATAAATACAAGTGCGGTTAGCCTGCAATATTAAATGCGGTATTGCTGTCAAAAATTTGTCAAAAATCGAAACTGCCCCCCTACGCAAATATTTCCCTAACAATAGCACTCTACAGTAACGCCGTTACATGCGAATGGCCGGTGTTGCCGGCCTTCTCAGCCTTACGAGCACTGCAAGGACCGGGTTACTGCATCGACCTTCCGAAGGTATCGAACAGCCCCAGCCGACAGGGTTACTGTACCCTGTTGCCTGGGGCTGTCCTTATTTACGGCCTTCATTTTATGCAATTAGCACCATTCCCTAACCGGTGTTTAACGGACCCGTGACTAGCATAAGAATTTTAACGTCCGAGGATCCGAACAAGGAGCAACAACTATGGCGAAATTCAAAACTGTCACCGGCCTGGTACTGGGCTCGGCGACGCTGGCCTTGAGCTGGTGTCCTTTGGCACTGGCGATGGACGGGCAACCAATTAGGCCGGGTGAAAAAGTTCAAATCAATTACGTCTGTCGCCTCAATGACGGCGCAGTGGCTGCCGCCACCTACCGCGATGCCGCAATCCCCTCTGAAGACAGGCGGTCCGCAATTTATCAGGCATTAAAGAACGACGCCCCCATCGAGCTGGCCGCCGGGCAGGCCGCGGCAGCCGACAACCCCGGCAAGCCCTTTGACTTCGCCGATGCCATCGCCACCCGTCTCGGCCAGGCCGCAACCGGGATGCCCACCGGAAAAGTGCAAACGGTTGAGATAGCGGCCCGGGAATTTACTGCCAAACCAGGAAGCACCATCAACCTGGCGCGGGTGCGACGGCGCCCTATGGAACTGCGCATGACCGCTGAGGAATACCGTCAGCGCACCGGCAAGGAGCCGGTCATCGGAAACGATATGACCTTCGATCCGACGATCCCGGGCAAAGTCACCGCGGTGGATGGCGAGGAAGTGCTTATCCGCTTTAAGGCAACCGTCGGTAGCATGGTCGACACCCCCTTCGGCGCCGCTCTGGTTAAAACCGACGGGCGCTCCTATTTATTGGAGATTCAGGCGCAAAAGGGCGCTCTGGTGCGTTCGGGAGCGATGGTCGGGCGCATCGTCGAAGTGAACGAGCGCACTTTCAGCATCGATTACAGCCATCCCCTCGCCGGCGAGGACCTGGCCTGCGAGATAACGGTTATCCGGACCGGTGATTCAGCCCAGGAAGGACAGGATTCATGATGAACATCAGTTTTCGCCAGCGCCTAACCGTCACCGCCACAGACATGCTGCGCCGTCTGCGCACCGCGGGCGTTCTCGGGGCGGCCTTTGCCGCGGCCTGCACTCCTGTGGCGCGACCCACCCTTCCGGATGTCGCTGTCGATACCAAGATCCTACAGGGCGACATGGTAACGGTCGAGGTCACCGCGGCTCTGAAGGACGGCCAGGTGTTGTTCACCACCTGGGAACAGATCGCCCAGGACCAGCATATCCCCAAGATGAAGGGCTATGTCTCACCGCCCCATTTCAGCCCCGAGCTGGTGATCGCAGGCCAATCGGCAAGCATCCAGGGACTGGCCGATGCGGTGCTGGGCATGAGCGTCGGCGAAAAACGCACTGTTACCGTTCCTGCAGAAAAAGCCTTCGGCGCCCCGGACCCTGCCCTGCGACGCCAGTTCCCCTGCGAACGGGTGATGCCTGTAACCATGCAAGTTTCGGCCGAACGTTTTGTGCAGATGACCGGCGCCTTCCCCGTCGCCGGCAAAGAACTGGACCTGTTTCCCTACGTCACGACCAGAGTCACCCGGGTCGATGAAACCTCCGTTGACCTGCAACTCCAGGCCAAAAACAGCCAGCGTATCGAGGAAGCCTTCGGCACGGTGGAAATATCGGTCGACGAACAAGAGATCCGCACCCGTCTGACGCCGAAACTTGGTTCCGACTTTCCTTTGGAAAATCGCGTCGGCCGTATCGTCAGCAGCGACGGGGTCGAGTTTACCGTCGATTTCAATCCTCCTGTGGCGGGCCAAGCGCTGGTCCTTGACCTGGAGGTTGTGAAGCAGGTGCCGGCCGGCAGTTACGATGACAAAACTATCTCCTGGAGCGAGGAACTGGAAGCCGGCCTGCAAAGAGCCCGGCAAGAAAACAAACCGGCGGTGCTGGTGCTGTATGCCGACTGGTGTTCCTGGTGCAAACGCCTGCTCGGAGAAAGCGTGACCGATCCGCGAATCAAAAGCCTGCAGGATGAATTCGTCTGGATGAAGATCAATTCGGACGTGGAAAAGCAGTTCAAGGAACGTTTCGAACAGAAAAGTTTCCCCATGGTCGTCTACTTCAACCCGGACGGCAAGGTTCTGCAAAAGGCCGAAGGCTTTAAGGACGGTAACACTCTGTACCGGGAACTGCGGCACATCGTGGAGACACTGTAGGCTGAGAACTTAGGATCAAGGCTGGCGACCCGGCATTTTATAGCTTTTGCCCTCCGCCCGCCCTTCTACATACAATGTGGCGATTATTTCAATGAATTACAGTGGGGGCAGGTTTCGCATGACGCGTTATGCACTCTGGATGATGGGGCTTTTTCTGATGTTCGGCCTGCTACGGCCGTGCCTGGCACAGGCTGGTCCGCAGGCGGACGCCGGGCCGCAGTTCGAAATCCGGCAGTTTGTGGTCGAGGGCAACACCCTCTATCCGCCCGAACTGCTCGATGAAATCCTCAACTACCATGTGGGGCCGGCGAAGACCTCGGCCGACGTGGAACAGGCCCGGACCGAACTGGAAAGCTTTTACCAGGAAACAGGCTTCTTGCGGGTGATGGTCAATATCCCCGAACAGATGGTCGAAGAAGGCATCATC
>CAZKQY010000385.1:0-1678 GCA_964555005.1 uncultured Syntrophotalea sp.
AGCTGGCGCTTCTGAGCGTCGATGGTCGTTACTCGGTCTTCAACGAAGCAGGCGCCGCGTTTTTCCACCATCTTGCGAATATGAAAGCGTACCTGCTGAGGACGATAGGTACCGCCGAGCAACCCCGGCCCCATGCCCGAATAGTAATGATAAGGGCTTGGGCTGACCAGAGTTACGGAATAGCCGCGGCTTATGAAGTCAGCCAGATTCAGCATCACGGTCATATGGGCGTGACCGCCACCAACCAAAACCAAGTGCTTGCTCATAGATAATCTCTCGCTCCCGGTGAAAGGGTGTTAAAGTCATTAGGAGACTATCGAACCATGAACCAACTGCAAAATCATCTGACCGGCCCGTTAAGCCCGACAACCTCCTAAACACAAATAAACCAATGCCACCTTTACAATCGCATGATGCTTAACTATATTAACCGAAATTCGTCGATTTTCTTAAGGAGATCATACCATGCGTAAATTCTCGATCCTGTTCTGGCCTCTGTTACTCATTACCTTATTATCTCTATCCGGCTGTGGCTATAATAACATTCAAGAAAACGAAGAGGCAGTCTTTTCCTCCTGGGCCGATGTAGAAGCCACCTATCAGCGCCGTGCCGATCTGATCCCCAACCTGGTGGAGACGGTCAAGGGCTATGCCGCCCATGAAAAAGAGACCCTGCAGGCGGTCACCGAGGCCCGGGCTCAAGTCGGCCAGGTCAAGCTCGACGCCAGTCAGCTCGGCGATGCCGCCAGTGTCGCGAAATTTCAACAGGCTCAACAAGGCATGTCCGGTGCCCTCTCAAGATTGCTGGTGGTGGCCGAACGCTATCCGGATCTGAAGGCCAACCAGAATTTCCGTGACCTGCAGCATCAACTGGAAGGCACGGAAAACCGTATTAACGTGGCCCGCCAGCGTTACAACCAGTCAGTGCAAACCTTTAACAGCTCGATCCGCACTTTCCCCGGCAACCTGACCAACAAATTCATGCTTAAGCTGGAACGCAAGGAGCCCTTTAAGGCCACCGCTGGTGCCGAGCAAGCACCCCAAGTGAAGTTTTGATATGAAACGACCGCTGATCACGCTGCTGCTTCTGCTCGGCTTGGTACTGCCTGCCACGGCCCTTGACGTGCCCTTATCGAACGGCTATGTCACGGACCGGGCGGGAATCATCAGTTCCGCCACGGAGCAGAAACTCGAACGTTTCCTGCGCTCCTTCGAAGAAAGCGACTCGACTCAGATCGCCGTTCTAACCATAGCCTCCCTGGAAGGGGAAACGGTGGATGGATATGCCTTAAAAGTCGCCGAAGCCTGGGGGATCGGTCAAAAAGGACAGGACAATGGCGCCCTGCTGCTGGTGGCCAAAGAGGATCGGAAAATCCGCATTGAAGTCGGTTACGGCCTCGAAGGTACCCTGACCGACCTGCTGGCGGGGCGCATCGTAGACAATGAAATCTCACCCCGTTTCAAGCAGGGGGATTTTAACGGCGGCATCATCGCCGGAGTCGGCGCCATGACTCAAGCAGTGCGGGGTGAGTACAAGGGCACAGCACAGTCTGCCGATAAAAAGAAACGCAGCCCCTTAGGCCTGCTGTTTTTCCTGCTTTTCCTGGGACCGGGCCTGCTGCGTCTGTTTCTGCCCCACTCCCGGTACAGTCGCAGCCGAGGCATCTGGTTCGGCGGT
>CAZKQY010000386.1:0-12187 GCA_964555005.1 uncultured Syntrophotalea sp.
CGCTGAATTCCATACTGAGCCCGTCGGTATGGTCTACAGCGAGAGCATTAGCCTGGTATGAGTTTTTTATGTTGAGAATGACGGCATCGGCATCGGTCACCCGCCGGTTGATCTCGCCGCTGGCCGGAAAGCAACCCATGCGTTCTTCGACCAGGGCCGACAAGGGTTTGCCGGTAACGCTCATCAGCTCAAGAACCAGCAGCCAGGGGATCATGCCGCTGTCGCAGTAGGCAAAGTCGCGGAAATAGTGGTGGGCGCTCATCTCGCCGCCATACACCGCGTCTTCGGCGCGCATCCGTTCTTTGATGAAGGCGTGGCCGGTCTTGCTCAGCACCGGAATGCCCCCGGCTTGCCGGACCATCTCGATGGTGTTCCAGGTCAGGCGCGGATCGTGGATGATCCGTGCGCCGGGGTGCTTCTGCAGCAGCGCCTCGGCGAGCAGGCCGACGATATAGTAGCCCTCGATGAAGTTGCCCCGCTCGTCGAACAGGAAGCAGCGGTCGAAGTCGCCGTCCCAGGCGATGCCGACAGCGGCGCCATGCTCTCTTACCGCCTCGGCGGTCGCGGCGCGGTTTTCCGGTAGCAGGGGATTGGGAATGCCGTTGGGAAAGGAGCCGTCCGGCCGATGGTGGACCTTGATCAGTTCAAAGGGCAGCGACCCTTGCAGCAGATCGATGATGGGCCCGGCGCAGCCGTTGCCGGCGTTGACCACTACCTTGAGAGGCCGCAGCCCAGAGGGGGCGACATAGCCGAGCAGGTGTTCGATGTACGCCGTCTTGCTTGCAGCGAACAACACCGGTCCTTTGGCCTGCTCACCGATGAACCGGTTTTTGGCTACCAGATCGCGGATGGCAGGCAGCCCGCTGTCGCCGCTGATGGGCCTGCTGTCTTCGCGCACCAGCTTCATGCCGTTGTAACCCAGGGGATTGTGGCTGGCGGTGACCATGATGCCGCCGTCCAAGTGGTGATGAACGGTGGCGAAATAGATCTCTTCGGTGCCGCACAGGCCGATATCAAGCACTTCGACCCCGCCGTCGGTCAAGCCTTCCACCAGGGCCCGGCACAGGGCCTCGCTGCTTTCGCGCACATCCCTGCCCACCGCCACTTTTTTCGCTTGGATGAGCTGGGCGTAGGCACGGCCGATGCGGTAGGCGATATCCCCATTGAGTTCATCGGGAACCCGGCCGCGGATGTCATAAGCTTTAAAACAATTTAAATTCATCTGCAAAAAACCTTTGCAACGCAGAACGCTGAGTTAATGACGAGTACTCAATAGTTGTTTGCGATTCTCTTAACCAAGAGAGAGGCTGGGGCTGTCTGGTGTTCTGCCGTAGGTATCCTCAAAGCGTACAATATCGTCCTCGCCCAGATAACTGCCTGACTGGATCTTGATCAGCTCCAGGGGAATGAGGCCGGGGTTCTCGAGACGATGGCTCACGCCGAGGGGGATGTAGGTCGACTGATTTTCCGACAGGGTACAGACTTCACCGTCCTTGGTGATGCGCGCCGTGCCCTTGACCACCACCCAGTGTTCGGCGCGGTGATGATGCATCTGCAGCGACAGGCTGGCACCGGGGTTGACGGTAATGCGCTTGACCTGAAAGCGTTCGGCCTGGTCGATGCACTCGTAGCTACCCCAGGGGCGGTTGACCCGCCGGTGGAGCAAGGCCTCGCCCCGGCCCTGGGCTTTGAGTTGCGCCACGATGCCTTTGACGTCCTGCACCCGGTCGCGGGAGGCGACCAGCACCGCGTCGGCCGTCTCGACCACCACATGATCCCGCAGGCCGACCGCCGCCAGCATGCGGCCGGAGGAGTGGAGGTAGCAGTTATGCGCATCTTCGATCAATACATCGCCGCGCAGCACATTGCCGTCGGCATCGGGGGTGCCTATCTCCCACAGGGCTGACCAGGTACCGACATCGTTCCAGCCGGCAGCGAGGGGGATCATCGCCGCGGCATCGGTCTTTTCCATCACCGCATAGTCGATGGAGTCCTTCGGACAGGCGGCGAAGGCCTCGGCATTCAGGCGAATGAAATCGAGGTCCTGCCGGGCCCTGTCCAGCGCTTGGCGGCAGCAGGCCAGCATCTCGGGCGCAAACCGGGCCAATTCCTCCAGATAGCGGGAGGCGCGGAACAGGAACATGCCGCTGTTCCAGTAATAGCCGCCAGCGGCCAGGTAAGCTTCGGCCGTGGCGCGATCGGGCTTTTCGACGAACTGGGCCACGGCAAATGCGCTGCCCGGAAGGGAAGTTGAGGGGCACGAGGCGAACTCTTCCTGGCAACTGCCCGAGCCTGAAACCGCGCATTCCACGACTCGGGTTACGCATTCCGAAAGCGAAACGCCGGCCTTGATATAGCCATACCCCGTTTCCGGCTTGTGCGGCACGATGCCGAAGGTGATCAGTTTACCGGCCTCAGCCAACGGCATGCCGGTGGTCACCGCCTGGTGAAAAGCCGCCACATCGCTGATCACATGATCGGCCGGCAGCACCAGCAGGACCGGATCTCGGCCATCCCGCTGCGCCTGCAGGGCCGCCACGGCCACGGCCGGGGCGGTATTGCGCCCTACCGGCTCGAGCAGAATGGCTGAGGCGGGGCAGCCGATGCCGCGCAATTGTTCTGCGACCATAAAGCGATGATCCTCGTTGCAGACCACCTGCGGCACCCCCAGTTCCGGCAGGCCGGCGAGGCGCTGCACGGTTGCCTGCAGCATGGTTGTGTCGTTGACCAGCGGCAGCAACTGCTTTGGATAAGCTTCGCGGGACAGGGGCCACAGACGGGTGCCGGCGCCACCGGAGAGAATTACGGGTAAGAGCATATTACTACCTCGGTTATTGAGAAGGGGGCGTGTACAATCGGTGTTCGAGATATCACCGGAAACTATCTACGGGGTTAGATCTCAACCTCTGATATTTTCTTTCGCCCCCCAGAATCAAATTATTTTTCCTGCTCATTCTGCCTTAGATTTTCTGTGGTTCAGGGACCGAAAAGTAATCTCTCGAATATCGATGCACAGTCGAATCGCTGAGGATATCTTCCCGGGTCGCCCACCGGTAGCTGCAGTGCTGCAGCTCGGGCAGGGCCTCCAGTGCCTCGACGGTCAGGGCATAGGCGGCGGCGATATAGTGGGTACCGAATTCGGTGGAAAACACGTTGTCCGCGTAAAAGTGCTCGTACAGGCCGACAAGACTGGCGGCGGACAGAGATACCGGCTGGCCCAGTTCGGTGCGGCTGATGCGCTCGAAAGCCGCCGCCAGCGGTTCGTTCTTGTAGACCCGGCCGCCGGGCACGAACCAGCTGCCTTTGGCTGGGGCGTTGTTGCGCAGACCCAGCAGAAACTGGCCTGCGACATTTTTCACCAGCAGGTCCACGGAAAACAGCGGCGTGTGCCGGATGACGTGTTTGAAATCGTCAGCGGCGAGCCTGAGCGGTGGTGCGGTACCAGTCATAAAGTTTCCGTACTACCTCTGCGAGATTCACCCGGTGACGCCAGCCCAGGGCGTGCAGTTTGCTGACGTCGCTCAGTTTGCGCAGGGTACCGTCGGGCTTGCTGGTTTCGAACTCCAGGTCCCCCTTGAAGCCGACCGTCTGTTTGACCAGTTCGGCCAGTTCAGCGATGCTGATGTCTTGGCCGGTGCCGATGTTGATATGGGTGTTGCGGATCTCCCCGGTGCCGGGCGGCCAGGTATCCTGGAAGTCGCGCTCCTCCATCAGGAACACGCAGGCGGCGGCCATGTCATCGCTCCACAGGAATTCCCGCCGTGGTTTGCCGGTCCCCCAGATCAGGACCTGGTCCGCAGCGATGCCGAATCCCTTCAGGTACGCCAGCGCCTCTGTTTCGTCGTTTGTGTGGAGATCGCTGAGCACCCCGGCCATGTCTCCCTGTTGCATCAGGGTAGCCAGGTGCATCTTGCGCAGCAGGGCCGGCAGCACATGAGATTTTTCCAGGTCGAAGTTGTCGCCGGGGCCGTACAGGTTGGTGGGCATCACCGAGATGAAGTTGGTGCCGTACTGCAGGTTGTAGCTCTCGCAGAGCTTGATGCCGGCGATCTTGGCGATGGCATAGGGCTCGTTGGTGTATTCCAGTGGGCTGGTGAGGAGGTAATCCTCCCGCATCGGCTGGGGGCAGTCGCGGGGATAGATACAGGTACTGCCGAGAAACATCAGTTTCTCCACCCCGTGTACATAGCTCTGGTGGATGACATTGTTCTGGATCGCCAGGTTTTGGTAGATGAAGTCGGCCCGGTAGGTGTTGTTGGCGACGATACCGCCGACCTTCGCAGCGGCGAGGAACACATACTCAGGCTTTTCCTTAGCGAAAAAGGCCGCTACCGCCTGCTGGTTGGTTAGTTCCAACTCGGCGTGGGTGCGGGTGAGCAGGTTGGTGTAACCGGCTTCCTGCAGACACCGCATGATTGCAGAGCCGACTAACCCTCTGTGGCCGGCAATGTAAATTTTGGCATTTTTTTTCATAACGAAACCTTGATACATTCGCAAAAATTCATAGGATGTCTGAACAAAAATTTCGTCCACCAATGCTTGGTGTTTTATTCAGGGGCGAAGGCATATATCACGGATGTTGAGATCCTGGAAAAACGCCGCAGGGTGGACCTTTTGCGACGCCATCAATCCTGGGTATCCTGTAAATTCCTGTTATCCAAATTATTCATGGTAGTCAAAGGTATTGAACCCATGTCCCTTGCACAGCTCGTCCCGCTTGGCTGCTTCCAGATCCGAGCGAACCATTTCCGCTACCAGGTCCTCAAAAGTAGTTTGGGGGGTCCAGCCGAGCTCCTCCTGTGCTTTGGTCGGGTCACCGAGCAGGGTTTCGACCTCGGTGGGGCGGAAGTACCGGGGGTCGACGCGGACGATAACGTCGCCTGGTGAAAGGTTAAATCCCTCACTCTTGTGGTTTTCAACAATCCCTACCTCGTTAACCCCTTCGCCTTGCCAGCTCAGGGTAACACCCAGCTCCGTGGCGGCGGTATTGACAAAATCGCGCACCGAGTACTGCAGGCCAGTGGCGATAACGAAATCGTTGGGCTTTTCCTGTTGCAGCATCAGCCACTGCATTTCGACGTAGTCGCGAGCGTGGCCCCAGTCTCGCAGGGAGTTCATGTTGCCCAGATAGAGACAGTTCTGCAGGCCAAGGGAGATGCGGGCCATGGCGCGAGTCACTTTGCGGGTGACAAAGGTTTCGCCGCGCAGGGGCGATTCGTGGTTGAACAATATGCCGTTGCAGGCATAGAAACCATAGGCCTCGCGATAGTTGACGGTAATCCAGTAGGCATACAGCTTGGCCACCGCATAGGGCGAACGGGGGTAGAACGGGGTCGTCTCTTTCTGCGGTACCTCCTGGACCAGGCCATAGAGTTCGCTGGTGGATGCCTGATAGAAGCGGGTCTTTTTCTCTAGACCCAGGATGCGGATCGCTTCGAGGATCCGTAGGGTGCCGATGCCATCGGCATTGGCGGTGTATTCCGGCGTCTCAAAGGAGACTGCCACATGGGACATGGCCGCCAAATTGTAAATCTCGTCCGGTTGCACCTGCTGGATGATTCGGATCAGGTTGGTGGAGTCGGTGAGGTCGCCGTAGTGAAGAATTAAATTGCGCTTCTCCACGTGCGGATCCTGATACAGGTGGTCGATACGGTCGGTATTGAAGAGGGATGTCCGGCGTTTGATGCCGTGAACGATGTATCCTTTTTTTAACAGTAGTTCGGTGAGGTAAGCACCGTCCTGGCCGGTGATGCCGGTGATGAGAGCCGTTTTTTGCACTGGAATGTCTCTCCCTGATTATGAGGGTTAGTATACGCAAAGTGTCGGTAAATAAGTAAGACAAGAGTTATTCGGCCAGTCGGGCGCCGACTCTGGCAGCGAGTCCCGGATTGTCTGACTTCAGGGTCGGGCGGGGCTCGTTTTCCACCAGTTCGCGATAGCGCTTATGGGGAGTTTCGCGCTGCCGCCAATAACCGCAAAGCACGCAGCTTATGCCGGCAATATGACCTTCCGAAACCGCCATCCGGGTTTCGTAGACGCCGTTCCGGGCCCCACACTTGGGGCACTTTTGAGAGCCTTTGGGTTGTGTTGGCCCCTGGTTGAGATGTTTCGCAGTTTGGCTATCCATTCTGTTTGCTCCTGAAACCTTGGACCTGCCTTTAGCCACGTCCAGCCTGTATTAACTGGTCGATCCCTTCAATTACCTTGCTGGTGCCTTTAAAGGTTACGCTGTTTTCTTTTTTGCGAATGACCAGGGTCGGTGTAGTGCGGACCTGGTCTTCGGTAAGCATCTGGTTGTGAAAGGAAAAGTCTGCCTGGGTAGTTACCATGGCCACCTCGCGGCCGGCATTATTCAAAAACTGAGCAAGACTTTCCGGCGTATTGAGTTTTTGCCTGGCAGCGGCGAACAGCAGGTTGCGGTCACTGATGGCCTGTTGGATATTGCCGTCGGTCTGCAGCATGGCGAGGAAATAGGTGGCATAAAGTGGCGAATGGCGATGTAGGGGGACATCTACGAAAACAACCCGAGCCTTGCCGCTTTCCACCAGGGCCACGAGATTGTCTTCCAATTCCGGCTCGATTCGACTGCAGGGGCCACAGAAATAGTCGGTATAGAGACGCACCTCCGCAGGTCCGTTGCCAAAAACGGGCAGGGAGGGGATCGTCGCTGCGCCGTAGCTGATTACCGGTGCCGCGGCAAAAGAAAGCCACAGCATGATAAAGCCCAGCGGCACTGCAAGCAGTAAGGCCCTGATCCGGGTGCGGCAGAAATTTACCGCCGCCATTGCAATGACCACGGATGCAAACAACAGGCAGAACATACAGTAATCACCGGTGCGCACCTGGTAACCGATTAGAAAGATTTCGCCGCCAGCACCGGCCGCCAGCATCCAGAAGGCCAACACTTGCCAGCCTAGAAGCAGCGCGAAACTGATGGCGCCCAGGTAGAGCATACCAACATAGGTAAGATCGATACCGAGTAGGGAACCGGCCACCCCGGCGCAGGCATCGAGGCAGGTCATGTAGAATATAATGGCTCCGAACCCGATTAAGAGCAGGGCGATGTTGAGCTGCTTTCTGGTGATAATCTGCGGTAATTTGAAGTCTAACAAGTACATAAGCACCTCCCCTGTGGCAGCTGTTACAAAGCTATTATGATCAAGGTATTCTGAGGCCGGTATCTTCTCTGAATATTTGAATCTTGCTAGCAATTGATTAGGCCGAACAAAGCAGAGGGGTAATAATTCAGGAGTAAGTTTTCACGGCAGGACTATTACATTAACGGTTTGGCGTTGGCTGTCGATATAATCGCGAATCAGGGGCTGGGCCTTGGCGGTGCGAACTGCGGCCAGGGCCTGCTCACGCATCTGGGGATAGGAGGAGGGTTCAGCATTCTGATATTCGCGGACATGAATGAGATGAACCCCTTGGTCGCTGACCACGGGATCGCTTACCTGGTCGGGTTGCAGGGCAAAGGCCGCCTCGGCAAAGGGACGAACCATGGCGGAAAAACCGAAACAGCCGAGATCGCCCCCTTGCGCAGCACTCGGGCAGTCCGAGTGGGCACTGGCCAGTCCGGCAAAATCCTCTCCGGCCGCCCAGCGCCGGCGCAGACCTTCAGCCTGTTCACTGGCCAGGCGCCGCTCTTCGGCACTGGCGTCGACAGCAACAGCGATCAGAATGTGGCTGGCGCAGACACGAGCGGCTGGGTTCAACCTTTCAGTGTACTGGCGATACCAGGCGCGACCCTCTTCATCGCTGGCTTCCTGACCCTGAACGAAACGGCTCTTAAGAAACTCGCCGATCACCAGGCTCTTGCTTAACAGGCCGCGCAATCGCTCTTCGCTGAGACCTAAGCCCTCTAGTTCGCGAGCGAAGATTGTATCATCACGAAAGCGGTTCTTAAGCTGGTTGAGCTGTTTGTTCACCTGCCTGGTGTCCGGTTTGAATCCAGCCTGACTGGCGAGCTGATAAAGCAATTCTTGGCGGATCAGCTGCTCAAGCAACTGGGGTTTGGTTGTCTTGGGAGTGCCGATGACCAGGCCACTGGCGCTGCTTTGACGTAACTGACGGCGCCAATGCCATTCGAGATCCGCGGCATAGATTGGGGCATCATTGACCAGGGCGACGATTTTCTCCAGCTCCGGGCTGGCGACCGAGGCCGGTGCCGCCATCGCCAGGATCGGCAGCAGGGTCAGTAGCAGGATTAGACCGAGAGAGCGGAGGCAAGGGCCAGGTTTGAGCGACTTCAACGGGTATCCTCTACAGTATTCTGGCTGACCTGCTGCCGGTAATCCTGAATCAGGTGCTCGATCTTGATTTTGCCCATGCCGGTGAGGGGTTCCTTAGCCACCAGTGCGGAGAACACCCCCTTGTTTTCATAAGCGTCAAGGAGGTCGGCTGCTGCCTTGCTGAGGGCGACGTTGTGGCCGATCAGGCGGTCGATCTTGCGGTTGGAGTAGTCCAGCTTCTTCTCCAGGCTGTTGTTCTGCGCGGTAAGCTGGTTGCTTTCCTTCTGCAATTTGCGAATTTCTGCGAGTTGTTCGTCGTTTTTGGTCTGCAGCTGCAGGTTCTTGGCCTTTTGGTTTTCGGCCTGCTGCTGCCATTCGCCCAGCTGCTTCTGCAGAAGAACGATCTGCTTTTGGGACTGGCTGGAGGAGGCCTGCTTGGTGGCCAGCAGGGCATCGAAATCGCTCTGCAGATCGGCCAACTGCCCTTTCAGGTCGCTGTTCAGGCGCTGGGCCTGGTCGGCCCGGGCTTGTTCTTCGGCCTGGCGGCGTCGGGTCTGACCGAGATTCTGCTCCAATTCCGCCACCTGCTGTTCAAAAGCGGCCTTGGTGCGGCTGTATTTGAGGGTCCCCCAACCGGTTCCGGCCGCTCCGAGCAACAGCAGGGCGAGGAGGGCGAAAAGCAGCAGGCGGGAGGAGCCCCCTTTTTCCGGGGACACTGTCACCGCAGGCTGTGCCGGCTGGGTGACAGAGGATGCCGGGGCCTGCTGCGACGGCCTGGGCAGACGCGGTAGAGCGGCTGAAGCAGCCTGCGGCGAGACTGCGTTGGTTTCGCCGATTGCACGCGGTAGCGATCTGGAGGGTGCTTGCGGAGGCTGGCCTGGTGAAGGTGACGAAGGGCTTTGGCCCGTTCTGCCTGGGATTTTCATGGTCTGTACCTCTTTTAAACCAGTAAAAAGTGAAGAGTAATAAGTGATAGATGCCAGGCAACTGATAGTCGTTAACTCGTTACTTGTTACCGATTACTCTTCACTGATTTTAAAACTTCGCGTTCAGGTCGATTTGCAGGATGTCGACGCCAAAAGGTTCTTCTTCGTTGATTTCGTTGGCAGAAAGCCATTTGGCGCTGAGCCAGGTGTTCTTCATCAGGCCGAACTCGGCGCCGGCGACCCAGCCTTTGGCATCGGTACCGCCGAGATGAAAGTCAGAATCTGTAAAGGAGGCCAGCACGGCATCGGATTCCAGGTATTTATAGTACATGTAGGCGCTCCAGCGGCCCCAGTCATCGACCTTGCCATGCCCGAGGGCAGCGCCGAACATATAAGCTGTGTCTTCATTGCCATAGGGCAAAGCAGCGCCATAGCGCTCTTTCACCTCATCATGGTCATAGCCAATGTTTTTCACATAATTCACGAGAAACACTAAGTGGATGGGATCCCAGAAGCCGATGTCGAGGGTGGCGAGGAGGTCCAATTCATGGAAATCAGCGGCCAGACCGACAACCTTTGTTTCACCGCCAGTGAGGGTTTTGAATACTGGTGTATTGTTGCGCTGCAACGAGCGAAGGGCGGCCTCTACTTCCAGGTCTGTAAATGCGGTGATTTCGGCATCGTCCCTCTGCCCTTCGGTATTGGAAAAATGATAGTAAGCACCGGCCAGGCGGAAACTGATGCCGTCAAGCCGACCGACATTGACACCGACCTGGCCGCCATAGAGCCACAGGTCTTCTTCTGATTGCTCAAGTTCTTGAACCGGAAAAGCGCCGACTGTGGCGAATCCACCCAGCCAGTCGAGATATTGCTGACGGTAGGTGACTGCCAGACCCTCAAAATTGAGATCCTTGTCCCATACCAGGTCGGTGGCGAACCAAGGGCTGGGGATGCGGCCGCCGCTAACAGTGAGCAAGGATGTCGGCTGCCATTCAAGGTATGCGCGGTCGAAGACCACACCGTCTTTGTTGAAGGCGTCCCCCAACGTGTCGTTGGTTGAGACCGGATCGTTTCCGTTGCCGGTGGCGAGACGAAACGCGGCCTTGAGGTCGTCGTTGACTTGGGCCGCCAGTGAGATGCGAGCCCGGTAACGGAAGCGTTGGCGATCCTCGGTGGTGTTGATCGGGGACAGGTCATTGGGGTCGTAATAGGTTGCGACATTATTGGCTTCATCAAACAGGTCGGCCTGATAACGCAGACGGATGTCGCCACCAATCTTGAACCGTTGCAGCCAGCCAGGCAACTCGACGGACGGTTCCACCACCGGCCCCTGAGCCATGGCGGAAGGGGAGGCGGATAGCCGCACCGCGCCGTCGTCGCGGCTGGCGGCCACAGGTTGTCGCGGTGCGGCGGTGGGCACCTCGACCATCGGCCGTTTACGCAGTTCGGATGCTTCTTCGGCGGTCAGCACACCTTTTTCCTGCAGCAGGTCGATCAGCGCGCCCAAATCGACGGCCTGGGCGACGGCCGGTGCCAGGGCCAGCCAGCCAATCATCATTAAGACACCCATTTTGAGCATCAGTTTTTGCAGCATGGTTTTCTCCTTATAAAGACAGTAAATATCAGCTGTAAGCCTAGTACCCAGTAACCCATAATCTATCGCATCTTGCTGGTTCTTTGTCGCGTCAACTGCGTTACTACCAACGCCGATTAGCTACGGCTAGGCAACGTTGGTCATGCCTTGTTGACCCACCAAACTATTGCGCAATATCACGACATTTTATGCGTTACAGGGTACTAGAGTTCCTAGGGGTTGCTTTTAACCTTTTGCCGAAACTCGCAAGTCCATGGTCAGTGGCATGTCCGGCGGCGGTGGTTCGCTGAGTTCGATGCCGGGCAGGGCTTCGAGCAGGGCCTGGTCGACGCGCTCGATGCCTGAACTGTCGAGAATCCGGAAGTCGATTACCCGGCCGGTTTCATCGAGCACGATGCGTACCTTGGCTTTGTGGCTGCCGTCGGGCATGCCCCCGGCCTCTTCCAGCAGGCGGCGCATTTCGTCCCGAATCTGTTCTTGAAGGATCCGGGTGTACCAGGCATATTTTTGCAGCAGCGCGGCGCCGCCGAGACCGCCGCCGATGAGGGAGCGTCCGCCTTTTTTGCCGACCAGACCGAAGGAATCGCCGCCGGCGCCGCCTTCGGCATCGACGCCGAGGTTTTCTCCAGGAGGCGGCTCGTCGGAGCTGTCGTCCAGGGATTCCTGCACCTCCGGTTCCGGTTCGATGAGCTCCTCTTCTTCCTCAATTTCAGGTGGCGGGGGCTTTTCCTCCGGTGGAGGAGGGGGAGGAGGCGGCTTGACCAGCGTGATCATGGTCATTTTGCGGCCGGGTTTTACCTCGGAAAACAGCAGGGCCTTGAGCATCCAGATGCCGAAACTGAGAAATACCAACACCACCGCCGTATAGGCGAGCCAGATCGGTTTGAAATTCTTTTTTTTCTGCGACATTTAAAGTCCGTAAAACGTGCTACGTAATGCGTGATCGGGATTGAGACGGCAGGTCCCAGCTGCCAGGACGAATCCTGAAAGCTGGAACCTGCCGTCTGCGGCTTTGTTCCTCGTCCTTACTTCACCAGCTTCTGCGTTACCAGGCCGAGCTGGGTGATGTCGAGCTTCATGAGCAGATCGAGAATACCGATGATCTGGCTATAGAAGACCTGCTCGTCTCCGCGAACTACCACCGGCAGATTGGGGTCGGCGGCTTTGTATTTGCTGAGCATATTTTCAAGCTCGGCCATGGTCACCGGATAACTGTCGAGATAGATCTGGCCGTTGGCGGCCACGGTAATCGCCTTGGTGCTCGGCTTGACATCGCTGACCACGCTGCTGGCCTTGGGCAGGTTGATCTTGATCCCCTGCACCGCCGAGGTGACGGCGATGATGAATACCACCAGGAGGGTCCAGGCGAGGTCGAGCAGCGGGGTGACGTTGATGTCGTCCATGACTTTGGCATCGTACAGGTTGCGTCTCCTCAT
>CAZKQY010000387.1:0-2170 GCA_964555005.1 uncultured Syntrophotalea sp.
GATCAGCTCCCAGGGATGAGCCACCGAATAAGACGGTGCCTGCAGTGCCGGCACATCGCCGAGCAAGGCCCGGGAGACTACGGTAGCGATGCCGCTACTGATGACAATAGGGGTAAAACTGCTCAGTTCAAAAGCCGACAGCAGGACGATTTCATGGGCAAAGAAAACTCCGGCGATTGGGGCATTAAAGGTGGCGGCGATGCCGCCGGCCACGCCACAAGCGACCAAGACCTTGAGTCGCTCGCCGCTCATCTTGAACATCTGGCCGGCCTGGCTGCCGATGGCACCGCCGATTTGAGCGATGGGTCCTTCCTGGCCGGCCGAGCCGCCGGTGCCCAAAGTAATGGCGCTGGCCAGACCACGGGTAAAAATAGTCCGGATTGGAAACTTGGCGCCGCGCAGATTAGCCCGTTCAAGAAAATCGGGAAAGCCGAATTTAAGATCCTTGGCGAAAAACATACCGAAAGGAATCAGCAACAAGCCACCAACAACGGGAAACAGCAGCGACCAGCAGCGGGAAGCGCTCCACTGCTCGAAAGAGATGGCGAAAAACTCCTTGCCCTGCTCGATGACCACCCAATGGATCAGTTCGATAGCCTTGCGAAAACCAAAGTTACCGAGGCCGGCCAGAATACCGATGGCCAGAGCCAGCATGACCATGAAGGCGTTTTCAGTAATGCCGAAACGATTAAAAAAGACGGGACTGCGATGGCGCAGCCAAACCAGGATACCCTTAGCAGCAACATGGTGTGTGTGTTTCATAACGAGACAATCTTTCACTTGCTGAAGGGGAACAAAGATGCCGGCAAACGCCGGCAAATGAAGCAATTCATCGTTTTAAAATATCCCTGCCGGCAAGGCAGTTGCTAAAGATGCCGGGCCAGACTACGCAAATCGCATCAGATACGATAGACCTGCTCGATACTCAGGGTTTCGACCCCGGACTCACTGAAAATCTGTTGCACCGATTCGGCATCCTCAACATCGATGACCAAAATAGCGCTACGTTTATCACCGAGTACCGTGCCGTAGGCATTCTGCACGTTGAGACCAGCCTTGGCCAGCAGCAACAATATGTCGTGCAGGGTGCCGGGTAAGTCGGTCATCTTCACCACCACGATCTCCCGCAACGCAGCGGGATGGCCAGCCGACGTAAGAACCTGGTGGGCCCTCTCTGGTTGATCGACCAGCAGATTGAGGATGCCCCAACCGGCGGTACTGGTCGACAAGGTCATGGCGCGAATGTTGAGCTGCTGCTCTTTGAGAACTGCTGTGATCTTCTCCAGTCGGCCTGGCTTATTTTCCAGAAATACAGACACCTGATGGGCGATCATATCAACTCCTGTGGCTTGCGCAGATCTTGCACTCGTACCGCCTTGCCTTCGCTCTTGGGCAAGCTGCCCGGCTCTACCAGACGGATGGCTGGAGTCACCAGAATTTCATCACGAACTTCATGACAGATCCTGCGGGTAAGATTCTCCAAGGCCTCCATGTTACCAGTAAACCATTCTTTCTGCACCTCAACCTGAATCTGCAACTCATCGCTACCGTTGCGGCTTTCCACAACGATCAGATAGTCGCTGCCAACTTCGGCGAAGCGCATCAAGACTTTTTCGATCTGCATGGGAAAGATATTGCAGCCTTTAAGAATAAGCATGTCGTCGCTGCGCCCGCTGATACGGTCGAGGCGGCGATGGGTACGACCGCATGGGCACGGTTCGGGAAGAATGCGGGTCAGGTCCCGAGTCCGATAGCGCAGCAGGGGCATCGCCTGACGATCAAGGGTGGTCAGCACCAGTTCGCCAAATTCGCCATCGGGCAGCGGCTCAAGGGTCTGCTGGTCAATAATTTCCACCACAAAGCAGTCTTCCCAGATATGCAGGCCGTTCTGCTCTGCACATTCAAAAGCCACCCCCGGGCCATTCATCTCCGACAGGCCGTAGGAGTTATAGGCGCGGACGCCGAAAAGCTCCTCGATACGGCGGCGCTGCCCCTCGCTATGGGGCTCAGCACCAATGACAAACAGGCGCAAATCGGTATCTCGCCGGGGATCGAGTCCAAGTTCAGTAAAAACATTATACAAGCGTAGCAGATAGCTGGGGATGGTGTGCACCGCAGTGGTACCAAAATCCTGCATCAACTTGATCTGCCGGCGGCTATTGCCGGCTGC
>CAZKQY010000388.1:0-1863 GCA_964555005.1 uncultured Syntrophotalea sp.
TATGGAAATTATCCTGACCCTGCAGGCAAGGGTCGGTGCATGACCGGTTGGGCTGGAATTGCCGGGGCTACTATGCGAGTAAAAAATATTTCGTTTGCAATGGGGGGGCTATGAAAGAGATCAAAGTAGGATTGCTCGGGTTCGGCACCATCGGTGCTGGTGTGGTTAAAGTTTTTCAACAGAATGCCCAGGTGATGGCAGATCGCCTTGGCGCTCCGATAAAACTGGCACGTATTGCCGACCTCGATATTATTACCGATCGCGGGGTGCAGGTCGAAGAAGGCGTGCTCACCACCGACGCCAATCAGGTGTTGACCGCCCCTGATATTGATATTGTTATAGAGTTGATCGGCGGATATGAGCCAGCCCGTTCCTTTGTCTTGAAAGCCATCGCACATGGTAAGCATGTGGTGACCGCCAACAAGGCGCTGTTGGCTAAACACGGTCAAGAGATTCTTGCTGCGGCGGCTGACAAAGGCGTGGAGGTCATGTTTGAAGCCTCCGTCGGTGGTGGCATACCGGTGTTGTCGGCCATCAAGGAAAATCTTTGTGTTAACCGCTTTCGTTCGATCTTCGGTATTCTTAATGGTACCTGTAACTATATTTTGAGCCGCATGACCGATGAAGGGGCTGATTTTGCCGCAGTGTTGAAAGATGCACAGCATCAGGGGTACGCTGAGGCTGATCCCACCTTCGATATCGAAGGGGTTGATACGGCGCATAAGTTAGCCATTTTGGTCAGTCTTTGTTACGGTACGCAAGTCGATTGTGACGATATTTATCTGGAGGGCATCAGCCAGATCTCCGCAACTGATATTCAGTTCGCCCGCCAGTTCGGCTATAAAATTAAATTGCTGGCCATCAGCAAAGAGGTTGACGGTGAAATCGAGGCGCGGGTGCATCCGACCATGATTCCGCAAAATGCTCCTTTGGCTGACGTGGACGGGGTGTTCAATGCTGTGCGTCTGGTAGGGGACTTTGTCGGGCCGGTCATGCTCTATGGCCAGGGTGCCGGTATGGACGCTACTGCCAGCGCCGTTATGGGCGATGCGATGGCTATCGCTCGCAACCTGCTTACCGACTCTATTGGCCGCACTCCGGCCATGGGATATTGCCCCTCGGCTATCGGTAAATTACCTATTAAGGCCATGGCCGACATCGTCAGTCGTTATTATCTTCGGTTCAGTACTGTGGACCAACCGGGGGTGGTCGCCAGAATCGCCAGCATTCTTGGCAAATATCAAATTGGTATTTCTTCCATGATCCAACCGGAAGGCCATGCTGTGGATACGGTGTCTATCGTCATCATGACCCACGAAGCTAAAGAAGCTGATATTCGTGGGGCTCTCGATGAAATCGATCAGCTCGATGTGGTGCATGAGCCAAGTCACCTCATTCGAATTGAAAAGTATATCGAATAGCTGGTTCATAGTTTTAAATAAAAAAGGCGCCCCATAAGGGGCGCCTTTTTTATTGTTGGGCTGTTTCGACAGTCTCCTGAACTCGAAATTAAGTCAGCTTGCCGGTCTGGCGCAAGGCCTCGTACAGGACGATACCTGCGGCGGTGGACAAGTTAAGGCTGCGCACCCGGTCGTTGAAGATCGGAATACGGATGCTCTGCTCTGCTTCGGCGCTCAGCAGTGCTTCGGGCAGGCCTTTGGTCTCCTTGCCGAAGATCAGAAAGTCCCCCGGTTGATAATCAGCCTGCACATGACTGCGTGCCGCCTTCTTCGAAGTGTACCAGCAGCGGGCGGTGGGATACGCCGTTTGTAGCGCTTCCAGGGATGGCCACTGCCGCACATCGATGACCTCCCAGTAGTCGAGGCCGGCTCGTTTCAGATAACGGTCGTCGAGGGAGAAACC
>CAZKQY010000389.1:0-2718 GCA_964555005.1 uncultured Syntrophotalea sp.
TGCTAAGGTCGTTAAAGGTGGACGCCGCTTCAGCTTTTCAGCTCTGGTTGTTGTCGGTGACGGTAAAGGTCGTGTCGGTTTTGGCCATGGTAAGGCTAAAGAGGTTCCTGAAGCCATACGCAAGGGTGTTGAGCAGGCCAAAAAGAGCCTGATCACGGTGCCGCTGGTAGACCGAACTATTCCCTTCGATATTATCGGCAAGTTCGGCGCCGGTAAGGTTCTGCTCAAGCCGGCTTCGCCCGGTACCGGTGTTATAGCCGGTGGAGCGGTCCGCGCGGTTCTGGAAGCTGCCGGGGTTGGTGATATCCTGTCCAAGTGCCTCGGCTCCAACAACCCCCATAATGTTGTCCGTGCTACGGTTAACGCATTGTCGCGGCTACGCAGTGCCGAAGAGATTATGGCTCGGCGGGGGCTTGGTGCTGCAGAATAGGCATCGCTGAAAAGGAGAAGATTTATGGCCGCACAGATTAAAATCACGTTGGTCAAGAGCGGTATCGGCCGCAATCGATATTTCACAAAGGTTCTCAAAGGCCTGCAGTTGACTAAGCTGCACAAAACGGTTGAGTTGCCAGATACCCCGGAGATTCGGGGTATGATTAACAAGGTTTCTCACATGGTCGTGGTTGAGGGCTGATTTAATCCAGGGGAATGGCTGTTATGGATCTGAGTAATCTGAGTCCGGCAATCGGCTCAACAAAAAATAGAAAACGTATCGGTCGCGGAGCTGGTTCCGGTACCGGTAAGACCGCCGGCAAGGGTCATAAGGGACAGAATGCTCGTAGCGGTGGCGGTGTCAAGCCCGGTTTTGAGGGTGGTCAGATGCCTCTTCAGCGTCGTCTGCCTAAACGAGGTTTTACTCCCCTGAGCAAGAAGGATTATGTCTTGGTTAATCTACGTGACCTGCAGAACCTGTTTGAAGCAGGTTCAGTGGTGGATCTGGAAGCGCTCGGAAAGGCTGGTCTGGTCACGAAGCTTAAGGATGGCATTAAGATTCTCGCCGATGGGGATCTCGATAAAGCCTTGACGATTAAAGCACACAAATTCAGCAAAGCCGCTCAGCAGAAGATTGAAGCGGCTGGCGGAAAAGCTGAGGTTCTCTGACGTGGTCAAGAGCATCCAGAACATTTTCAGTATACCGGAACTGCGGCGACGCATCCTGTTTACGCTTGGGATGCTCGCCGTTTATCGTGTAGGCTGCCATATCCCAACGCCTGGTATCGATGCTCAGGTGCTCTCGACTTTTTTTGAGGGCAGCCAGGGCACATTGCTTGGTATGGTCAGCGCCTTTACCGGCGGTGCATTGGAGCGTATGACGGTTTTTGCCCTCGGCATTATGCCCTATATCAGCGCTTCGATTATTATGCAGTTGCTGGGGGTGGTTTTCGAGCCCGTTGAGCGCCTGTCTAAAGATGGCGAACAAGGGCGTAAAACTATTACCAAGTGGACGCGATACGGCACTATTGTCTTGTCGATTGTACAGGGAGCCGGTATCGCCGTTGGTCTGCAGCAGATGAGTGGTAAAGGCGGCGCGTCGGTGGTATCCGATCCGGGTCTCAGCTTTATTCTGCTAACAGTGCTGACCCTGACAGCCGGTACCGCTTTCATCATGTGGCTGGGTGAACAGATTACCGAGCGGGGTATCGGCAACGGTATTTCACTGATCATTTTTGCCGGTATCGTGGCAAATATGCCCTCTGCTGTGGTTAACACCCTTCGGCTTATGAATACGGGAGCTGTCAGCTTGTTTGTGATGATTGTTATCCTGGCAGTTATGATTGCGGTTATTGGCGCTATCGTGTTCATGGAGCGTGGGCAGCGGCGCCTGCCGATTCACTACGCAAAACGGGTAGTGGGTATGCGAAATTATGGCGGGCAGAAGAGTCATCTGCCCCTCAAGGTTAATATGAGCGGTGTTATCCCGCCGATCTTTGCCAGTTCAATTATCATGTTTCCCGCGACTATCGCCAATTTGGTTGATATCCAATGGATGAAAGCTTTTGCGGGTATGATGACGCCGACCCATGTGCTTTATAATGTCATTTTTGTTGCATTTATCATCTTCTTCTGTTACTTCTACACGGCTGTCACCTTTAACCCGGTTGATGTGGCTGAAAATGTTAAAAAGCAGGGGGGCTATATCCCGGGTATCCGACCGGGTAAAGCGACCTCTGATTATATCAATGACGTACTGAATCGACTGACTTTTGCCGGCGCCATCTATATCGCTGCGGTGTGCGTACTGCCGACAATTTTGATCAGTTCTTTTAATGTGCAGTTCTTTTTTGGCGGTACCTCGCTACTTATTGTGGTCGGGGTCGGCCTTGATACTGCCGCACAAATCGAGGCACATCTGATCTCCAGGTCTTACGAGGGCTTTATGAAGGGTGTTAGCCTCAGGGGGCGGCAGGGATAATATGGAGTGGAGTCAATGAAGGTGATTTTTTTGGGCCCGCCTGGTTCTGGAAAGGGAACTCAAGCTAAAATGGTCTCCGAAAGGCTAGGAATTCCACAGATCTCGACGGGCGACATGCTTCGTTCGGCAGTTCGGGAGGGGACTCCCATGGGGCTCAAGGCAAAAGCCATGATGGATTCGGGCGCACTGGTTGCTGATGAAGTGGTGGTTGGAATTGTTCAGGAACGTCTGGCTAAGGTTGATTGCGAGTCAGGTTTTATTTTGGACGGATTCCCCAGGACGGTGCCTCAGGCCGACGCTTTACA
>CAZKQY010000390.1:0-11133 GCA_964555005.1 uncultured Syntrophotalea sp.
CCCTTCCACCAGACGGGCGCGGCGAACATTAAATTTGCGGAAGTTCTGTTTGATGTAGTTGACACACTGAGCATTGCGCTCCACGGCGAAAATCTGCCCGTTAGGCAGCAAATAGTCAGCCTCAACACTGATCGAACCCGATCCGGCGCCGATGTCCCACAGCACCATGTCGTGCCGTAGCTTGAGCTTGGCCAGGGTCACCACCCGCACCTCTTCACGGGTAATCTGCTTACGGCTGCAGACGAACTCCTCATCGGGGATCCCCAGAGTCGGCAAATGTTCTTCGCCGCCGGCATTATACTCCTTGATCAAAATCAGCACATTGAGTGGGGCCGCGCTGATATCCAGCAAGCCCCGCACATCGGTGGTAATAATCCGCTCTTCGGCAGTGCCTAAATTTTCGCACAGGTAGGCCGCATAGCCATCGCGCCCCCGCTTCACCAGTTCGGCGGCGATGGCTGCCGGAGTGTTCACCGAATCGGTTAACAATGCGGCCTTGTCGTTGGCGACAATACGATCGACAGACCCTTCGATACCGCGCCCGTGGGCCGAGAGAAAAATAGCGTCGTCCCAGGGTTCCTTGAGCTTGGAAAAAGCATACTGCACCGAGCTGACATTGGGCACAAATTCCAGTTCGTCAGCAGAGAAGTTGCGCAACAATCGACGACCAATACCAAAAAATAAGGGATCACCGGAAGCCAGCACCACCGTCCGCCGGTCATCCTGCTTAAGGCGTTCGACGATTTCAGGAAAATTATTATCGATCAGCACCGTCTCGCCGGAAAATTCCGGAAAAAGAGCCAGGTGTTCAACTCGGCCCATGAGAACCTGACAGACGTTGACCAGTTCCAGGGCACGCCCACTAAAACCTCCCTGCCCTTGCACTCCGGCACCCACAACATAGATCTTTTTCATCGATTTTCCTTATTTGACCTTTTATTCAGCCGAGTTAGGCTTCTTGAAGCCAGCGACCATCACTCTACCGTTTCGTTCCGCAGCCCGTCAAGCCCACTCGATGCACCTGTGACGGCGGATTTGCCCAAGGCCTCGGCGATGCGCTCACAGGCTACTTCCGCAAGCTTAACGTGCACCCCCAATGGCTCGGCCAATAATAGCTCTACCTCTGGATATCTCTGACCAGCGACGGTCATGGCCGCCGGCAGATCGTGACTGACATGCTTACCGGCGAAAAGAAAGTAGGGACACAGCACAATGCGCCGAGCACCCTGTGCGACACAGCGATCGATGCCACCGGCAATTAAAGGTTCGCCACAGGACAAAAAAGCGATTTCTACCAACTCGTTGTCATCGGCCGCACGCATCAGCTCGGCAATCGCACAAAAGGCCGATTTAGCTTCGGGCCGAGGGGAACCGTGTCCGATAAGCAATATGGCTGTTTTGAGGGTTGTCCTGTTCATGAACTGCGACTCCCTCATTAATAAACCGTCAGCCGTTCAGCAGCTGAACGGTAACGCTGCCACGCGCCCCATAATCGAGAATATTCACACAACCGTAAAATTGGGACAGGGAAAAAATTCGTTCCAGAGGGGCATCAAGGGCATCCAACAGCAAAATCCGGTTAATGCCTCCGTGAGCCACCACGATGACCTCCTGCCCTCTATGCTGCTCACTAATTTCGCCAATAGCTGAACGAGTTCGCTGTCGCAGGTCGAGGAGATTCTCCCCGCCGGGAATCCGGTAATGGACAATATCGTCGAGTCGCGCCTGCCACTGGGTGGGATAGAGGGCCTGCAATTCGCTCCAGGGCCGCCCCTCCCATTCGCCGGCGTGCAGCTCCCGCAGATTCGGCATGGCTATCGGCACAAGTCCATGGGCAGCCGCCAGCATTTCCGCTCCCTCGAAACAGCGGACCAGGTCGCTGCTATAGACTGCTTGAATCGGCCGCGACTGCAGTCGTTCGACCAACTGCCGGTAATGACCTCGACCACGAGAGGTTAGGGCGACATCCTGCTGACCGTTGTAGCGTGGTTCCCCATGTCCTTCGACCTCGCCGTGGCGCAACAGAAAAATTCGCGTTTCCGTAGGCAGGCAAGCCTTCAATCTATTTAACGATCCTGTTTGATTGTTATTTGTCATCAGTGAAAACGTAGCTTCAATAGCAGTAAAATGGTGGTGTTGGCCGTTGCCAGACCATTCATGGCGATAAAGACCGGATTGCCGACTTGAACTGCGTAGGTGGTATAGAAAAGCCCACCGACAAAAATGATCAGCAGCATCCAGAGCGATAAATCCGCCGTTGAACGGGTCCGCAAGGCTTTGATGATTTGTGGAACGAAACCGGTAGCCACCAGCAGTCCGCCTATGATGCCAATCCAAAACATTCTCTGATCCAACTTTTAATGCATTTGCAAAAATAACATAACGCCGTAGGGCGAAAGTTTGGCGACGCCATCAACCTTAATTGTCCGAATCGACCAGCACCGGCGAGGCTTGATCGTCGAGAGATGCCTCGATGCGTTGCCAGATTTCGTCGACTCCTTCTCGAGACAAGGCTGAAAAGAGGGTAAAGGCGTCCCGCGGCAAACCGGTGGCTTCGAGGATCGGAAGAATTTGCCTTTCTCGTCGGCTGCGGGTAATTTTGTCGACCTTGGTGATGATCGGTATGGTCGGAACATGCAGCTCCTCCAACCAATCGAGCAGTTGAATTTCTTCCTGCTGCGGCACTCTGCGAATATCAAAGAGCAATAATAGTGCCCGCAGATTGTCGCGCCCTTCCAGATACGTGCGGACCATGGGCCCCCACTGTTTTTTTACCGCTAGTGGCACTTTGGCAAAACCATAGCCGGGCAGATCAACCAGATAGAACTCGCCGTTAATATCGAAGAAATTAAGCAACTGAGTGCGCCCCGGTGTCGACGATGTGCGAACAAGGCCACGGCGGTTAACCAGAACATTGATCAGGGAGCTTTTGCCGACGTTGCTGCGCCCGGCAAAAGCCACTTCCTTAAAATCGGCCGGCGGATAGTTGCCCGGGCGAGTGGCGCTTTTGACAAAAGTGGTTGATTTAATGATCACCGAACAGGCTCCTTGGCTCTTGTAACGCGGCTTTTAAGCCGCCATCAACTTGCTCGACAAGATATCGCAGGCCGGGGGCAATTGCAATTAATTCAAGTTATTTCACCAACTGAGGTGACAAAATAGTCCCCCTGCTACGGGGTCCGTGAATATTAGCGTGAAAACCAATGACGCACACGGGCAAAAACCCGGTAACCGCGGAACGTCAGCATCAAAAGAGGCTGCTCTGATCTTGACGAAATGCCGCCGATCAGATCAAATCAGAGTACGATAGTGGGCGATCCGCCGTGGGCCGACCGGAATGATGTCATCGCAAAAGATGGTTAAGGGGAATAAAATGGCCATGGACTGACTCATCGAGTTTCCTTGTTTGTAAAAGGATCGATCTTCTGATTGACATCGGACGATTGACAGTAGGCCCCTTGAAAGCTAATTATAAAGTACAGGGTAAATTGCGCAATCAAGGAAGGAGTCCGTGGATGTTCGAACATATCGATGTACAGGATGCCATCAAACGTGCAATTCAAACCGAGAAAAAAGCTATGATTTTTTATCGCATGGCGACCAGGCACATGAAAAATGATGATGCCCGACGCCTTTTTGAACTGCTGGCCAATGAAGAATTGGTACATGCCGAGCAATTCTATCGCCTCTACCGGCGGCAGGATATCCACGATTTCGACGCCTTTATGAACAGTACCAGCGAGGCGGAAAAAGACTGGCTTTCGTCGCGAGAAAAAACGTTGTTAAGTGATCTCGGGGTGCGCAAGGCCATGGAACTGGCCATGCACAAGGAACTGAAGCTGGAAAAACAGCTACGAGAGATTGCCGTCAATATCAAAAACCCTGAGGTGCGCAAAGTTTTTGAAGAAAATGCCAAATCGACCAACCACCATTATCAATTGATCGAATCGGAATATGCCCACCTGATGGGTATGGTGCACGAAACAGATATCGATACCTATGTACGGGAATAAAAATCAGCAGCCGTCCCTTTCCCTGCAACTTGTACGTAGTAAAATATACATGTAGGGATGGCGTTTCGACTTTGTTGCGCTTGACAACTAAATACCGGCATTGCGCGATCTCATGCCAGAAGCCTTGTCTTCTCATCCGGCGGTTGCCACCGGAAGTCCGGCTGTGCCTCGGGTCTATAAAAGAGCCGGAAAAACAGCAGGCCAAAGGTTGGGAACCTACGAATTAGCATAAAGCTGGTCGTGGCGGTGTCGGTATTGTTGTGCCCACTCCTCCCTGGGAAAAACCATTACTCACTATTTTAACGATATCAATATTGTCATCAGCGAAAGTTTTAAATAGTTTCCCGATGGACACTAGTGTCATGTCATGTGTGAGTTTTATCTATATGGAACAACTCAATAAAAAAAGCCCCCCGCCGAGGCGGGGGGCTTACTTACCGGAGGAACTCAGGTATGGCGTACATAAGAATCCAGGTAAGTTGAGCAATTAGCTTTGGACTACGCGACGGGCGGCACGCTTGATTCTGACCAGGTTGCGAAAGCTGACATTATCACTGGTGATATTGTTACCTTGGGAACCGCAACCAAGAGTCATTGAGGGGATCAAGACGTTAAACAGGCCGCCAATGGCACCGTGACTGGTGGGCGAGTTGAAACAGACGCGATTGGCGTCTACTTTATTGGCAAACTTGATGCAGGTTTCGTCGCTGGCAGAGTGAATACCGGCTGTGTGACCGGCGCCGCCTTTTTTCAGCAGTGCGGCACAACGTTCAATGGCGGCGTCCTGACCATCAACAATCATGTAGCCAAGAACCGGGGAAAGCTTTTCGCGGCTTAGGGGCTCAACATCCTGGATTCCTTTAAGGGGGCCAACCAGAAGGATCGGGGTGTTTTCAGGGACAGAGAAGCCGGCCATTTCAGCGATTTTATTGGCGGGCTGACCAACAACCTTACCGGAAACAACGTAGGCGTCGCCGAAGTACAATTTTTCCAATTTGATTTTTTCTTCTGGGGAAACCAGATAGGCACCCAATTCCTGCAACTTGGCAATCGCTTTTTCCGCCACTGTAGCGTCATCAAACACCAGGTTCTGCTCAGAAGCGCAAACTACACCGTGGTCGAAGTTTTTGGACAGGATGACATCTGCCATAGCCTGATCGAGATCAGCATCTCTGGCGACATATACCGGGCAACCACCGGGGCCGACGCCGAAAGCGGGGTTACCGGAGCTGTAAGCAGCTTTAACCATGGCGCCGCCGCCAGTAGCCAGGATAACGTCCACACCGGGGTTAGTCATCAGGGCATTGGTAGCTTCCATGGAAGGCTCGGTGATCCACTGGATGCAATCGGCAGGAGCGCCGGCAGCAATGGCTGCATCGAGGCAAATCTGAGCGGTGGCTTCGCAGCATTTCTGAGCGCGAGGGTGAAATCCGAGCACGATCACGTTACGGCCCTTAAGAGCGGAGAGGATCTTGAAGCTAACTGTGCAGGTCGGGTTGGTGGTCGGGGTGATACCAGCGATAACGCCAACGGGCTCGGCGATTTCGATGATGTCGTTTTCGTCCTTGACAATGCCGACGGTCTTAACGCCCTTCATGTCATTCCAGATGACAGTGGAGCCGAAGTAGTTCTTGATGGTCTTGTCTGCCACGTTGCCGAGGCGGGTTTCTTCAACGGCCATAATGGCCAGTTCTTCTTTTTGACCGGCTACGGCGTTAGCAACTGCTTCGCAGATAGCGTCAGTCTGCTTTTGGTCGAATTTTTTGAATTTTTCCAGGGAGACTTTAGCTGTCTCGATCATCGAGTTGATTTTTTGTTCTACCATGGTGTTCCTCCTAGTATTCTTGATTTGAACTATCTCTAAATGTCCGAGCAACAACGTCGGACGAGAATCTATGGTGTAATTGAAAAAATTGAATTTCATTAATAATTGTTCCTAAGCCGGGTCTCTTGAAAAGGTCTTCGGCACTGCCTTTCTAGTGTCCTTACAGGCAACTGTCAAGCGCAAAACGTCAAAAACCAATTGGTGTTAACCAATTGAAATTTCATGGTTTTCTAGGTAACTTGGTGATCTGGCAGAAGAAAACAGTGGTTTAAAATGACAAGTATAATAATTTCAAAAACCTCAACAGTGGATATCCGGCCAACCAGGTCATACGGGCGCATAAAATACCGCCTTACAATTAAGCATCGCTCAATATCTTGTCAAAAAAACATATACATTTAGGCACTTACGACTCGGCCGAGCCTCTCTATTTCACATAACGATATTTTAAAAATGAATTCACGCTGAAAAACCGTTCTTTGAAGAGCAATTTTGGAGAACGGCAGGACCCCAAAGGGGAATGGAGCTATGCCGCTTAAGATGTTTAAGTTGCCATTCCAAACGAAACTTCAGCCGCAGCAGGATTCTGCTTCAATCTTTGGGGAAAGACCGACTTGAGAATAACTTTTTCCGGTAGCGTATATTGACCGGAACGGAACGGTCCAGCTCCTTTAATTGTTTCAGTGAAGACTCCCCTCGCTGAAGTAGCTCGCCATGTTGAAATCATTGATTTTTTCTTCTTCAGCAGATACAGTCGAAGGACATTCCAATTGTGTATCCCTTCGCGAAAGGCACAGCAATAACCATGTCCTTTGCCGATGCTAAACCACTGCGCATTCTGGCCTTTGGCGATAGCCTGGTGGCTGGCTTTGCCGTGCCGCGCAAGGCAGGTTTCACCGTACAACTGGAAAAAAGCCTGATCCATGCCGGTTATTTAGCAGAAGTAATCAACGCCGGCGTCCCGGGCGACACCAGTGGCGGCGGCCGAGCCCGACTGGAACAGGTCCTGGCTGTCAAACCGGATCTCATGTTGCTCGAATTCGGCGCCAACGACAACCTGCTCGCTCTAGCCCCGACCAATCTGGAAGCCAACCTCGAAGCAATAATCCAGCGCTTTCGAGAAAGCGGCATTCCGGTTTTGTTGACCGGCATTAAACCCTTGCGCGATCTGGGCGAAAATTACCGAACAGAATTCTCCGAGATCTTTTTCCGCCTGGCAGCCAAATACCAATTGCCCTTTTACGCCGATTTTCTTGCCGGCGTGGCCGGTAAACCGGAGCTTAATAAGGCGGACGGCATTCATCCCAACCCCAAGGGAATCAAAGAGATTGTACGCCGTCTGGCACCATTGGTGATCGAGACTTTAAGAGGGCTGTCACAAGGTGGACCTTGACAGCAAAAAACAACGCGATATCGATATCTTATCGACACTGAACCTGACTATTTCAGATGCCTTTATGGCACACTGAAGGGTCAAACACGGGAGGTGAGATTATGCGAAAAGTCATTGCTATTTGGACCCTGTTCTGTCTGGTTCTAGCGGGCTGCACCCCCGTCATGGGACCGAAGGAAACCGGCGGCACGATCGTCGGCGCCGGCACTGGAGCGCTGCTCGGATCCCAGATCGGAGGCGGTTCCGGCCAACTGGTGGCGGTAGCCATAGGCACCTTGGCCGGAGCTTTGGCCGGACAGGAAGTGGGTAAATCCTTGGACCGCGCTGATCGCCTGGCCATGGAGCGCAACGCCCAGTATGCCTTGGAATACACGCGCACCAACCAGGCCACGAGCTGGCGCAATCCCGACAGCGGCAACTACGGCAACGTCATGCCCGTGGAAACCTATCAGACCAACAGCGGCCAGTATTGCCGCGAATACCAACAGACAGTGGTGATTGATGGTCGGCAACAGCAGGCCTACGGCACCGCCTGCCGACAATCGGACGGCAGCTGGCAAATCATCCGCTGAATCAGTGTACCTTGTCCTTGGAGCAGCCTGGCCAATTGTTAGTCAGGCTGCTACCCGTGTTAAACCTCTGTATTTTTGCGATCGACGAGACGATCCTTCATGACCCGCAGTGCAGACCATGCCACAGCGTCATCAGCAACCCTGGTCGTCGATGACAGTCACCCGGAACAGTTGTTGCTGACCATTGCCGGTCGTCTTGATTTGGTTGGCGCTACGGCTCTCTGGCAAACCGCATGCGCATTGATCGAGCAGCGCCGCCCCCGGCAACTGCGGCTGATGGCTGCGGATGTCGACTACTGCGACGGTACCGGTATCGGTCTGTTGGTTGAGATGGAGCGTCAAACGATACGGCACGGAGGCTGCTTCAAACTGGACGGTCTGCGTGATGAATATGTTAAACTGCGGGAACAGTTCGACCTGAAGGACCTTACCGACCTGCCGAATTCCCGACCTGAACCTTGCTGTCTGCTGGAAACCACCGGCATGGCAATTGTTAAAACCTGGCGCGCCCTGCAGGCTCTGGTGACCTTTACCGGTGAATTGAGCGTGGCACTACTGGCGGCCTTGCGCCGGCCTCATTCCATTCGCTGGAAAGACGTCTGGCTAATTGCCGAGAAGGCCGGAGCCGACGCTCTGCCCATTGTGGCCCTGCTGAGTTTTTTGGTCGGCCTGATCATGGCTTTTGAGGCCGCCATCCCCATGCGTCAGTTCGGCACCGAGATCTATGTCGCCAACTTGATTGGCCTGGCGACCCTGCGTGAGCTCGGCCCTTTAATGACCGCCATCATTCTGGCGGGCCGCTCCGCTTCGGCCTTTGCCGCCGAAATCGGCACCATGAAGGTTAATGAAGAGATCGATGCCCTGACTACCATGGGCCTGCAACCAGTACCTTTTCTGGTGGTCACCCGGGTCTTGGCAGCGCTATTTATCACGCCGCTGTTGACTTTGTTTGCCGACTTGCTCGGCCTGGCGGGCGGCTCGGTAGTGCTGTTATCTCTTAACTATCCGTTAATAACCTACATTCATCAAATACAGTCCGCCGTTGATATCGGCGATTGCCTCGGCGGGCTTGCCAAATCACTGGTGTTCGGCATTATTATCGCGGCCATCGGTTGCCTGCATGGATTACGAGCCGGCAGCGGCGCCAGCGCGGTCGGCGATGCTGCTACTCGAGCGGTGGTTAGCGGCATCGTGCTGATCGTTATCGGCGACGGGATCTTTTCAGTCCTCTACTACTATCTGGGCATTTAACCTCATGAAAACGGGCGTCAAACCGATAATCGAAGTCCAGAGGTTGACCGCCGCCTATGGGGAAGAGACGATTCTCGAAGATGTCTCTTTTACTGTTGGCCAAGGTCAGGTGTTTGTGATTCTTGGCGGGTCCGGTTGCGGCAAGAGTACCCTGCTCAAGCATCTGATCGGTCTCTATCAGCCGTTCACAGGGCACATCTTCCTTGACGGCCAGGACTTGGTTTCCACCTACGGAGAGTCTCGCCAGACCCTGCTACGCAAGATCGGCGTCATGTATCAGCACGGCGCCCTGTTCGGCTCTATGACCCTGCTGGAAAATCTTTGCCTGCCTCTGGAGGAATTTACAGAACTGCCGGAGACGGCTCGCAATCTGATCGCCATCATGAATTTGTCGCTGGTCGGTCTGGTCGACAGTCATCACTACTATCCGGCGGAGATCAGCGGTGGGATGCGTAAACGGGCAGCTATTGCCCGCGCTATGGTGCTGGGACCACAGATTCTGTTTCTTGACGAACCGTCAGCGGGCCTTGACCCTATTACTTCGGCGGAGATGGATGAACTGATTTTGCGTTTGGCCGGCAGTCTGGGCATGACTATTGTGGTCGTAAGCCACGAGCTGCCAAGTATACACGCCATCGCCGATCAAGTAATCATGCTCGACAAACAGATCAAGGGGATCACCGCCAGGGGCACGCCGCAACAGTTGGCCCACAGCGATAGCCCTCAAGTGCGGCAATTCTTTGCCCGTCAGGCGAGAAGCTGAAAAAACAGAAGATACTCTGTGCTGAATGGATAAACAGGGGGGAAGGTTGTTGTTATGAGTGAACGGGCCAATTATTTCAAGATCGGTTTATTTGTAATAGGCGCTGCGACCATAGCTGTGGTGGGACTGCTCGCCCTCGGTGCCGGCTCCCTGTTTCAAAAAAAATTCTACGCCGAATCGTACTTTGATGATTCGGTACAGGGACTTAGTATCGGCTCGCCCATCAAGTTCCGCGGGGTGCAAATCGGCCAGGTGGAAACCATTGTCTTGGTGGGGGCCGAATACCCGACGGAAAAACGCTACGTGCTGGTGCGCTTCTCCCTCTATCGGCACGCTGTTGGTGCTTTGGGCCAGGCGGCGGTAAAGCGCTTTATCGACAAGGAGGTGGAAAAGGGCCTGCGGGTGCGACTGGCTTTTCAGGGGGTTACCGGGACGGCCTATCTCGAAGCGGACTATCTGGAGGCCGAACGAGCTCCCGGGCTGAGCATCGACTGGGAGCCTGACTATCCTTTGTTACCCTCGGCACCGAGCACCATCACCCGCTACAGCGAGGCTATCGATGGAATCCTGAGACACGTCGAACAGATCGATATTCAGGCTATCGGCAGCGGTCTGGAAAAAGCCCTGACGACACTCAACGACTTCATGTCTACGACCCAGACGGGCGAAATCAGTCGGCAGACCCTGCAGTTGCTGACCGAGCTACGGGCCAGCAATCGGCGTCTGGAACGACTGATGAGCAAAGCCGAAGAACCCTTCGACCAGTTGCTCACCGAGCTGCCGGAGACGGCCCGCAATTTCAACAGCCTGACTCTCCGGCTGGATGCCTTGGTGAAGGATTTGCCCTCCAGCATGGCCCCCCTGGGAAAAACCCTTTATCGCCTCAACGGTCTGTTGACGTCTGAGCAACAGAACATTACAGAAACTCTGGATAATTTCCGCCAAGTTTCGGAAAATCTGCGCGACCTGACCGACAACGCCCGAAGTTATCCTGCTCAACTTATCTTCGGCGCGCCACCCCCAGCCACGGAGCCCTAATATTATGTTGCGCCTGTCCCTCATCTCCGCCTGCTGGCCAGTCATTCTGATTTGCACCCTTCTGACCGGCTGCATGCAATTGGAAAAGCCCTATCCTCAGAAATCGTCCTATGTCCTCGAAGCCCGTCGTGGCGGGGACAGCCAAGTCGCCCCGAGCGGCACCAGACTGCTGATACGTAATCTCGGAAGTACCGCGCGCTACCGGAGCAAGGGTTTCATCTACCGCCTCAGCGACCTGCAATATCAGACCGATTTTTACCACGAATTTTTTACCTCCC
>CAZKQY010000391.1:0-3756 GCA_964555005.1 uncultured Syntrophotalea sp.
ACTAGCCACTAGCCACTAGCCACTAGCCACTAGCCGTCTGCTTTAAGGGAAAAATATGCAGCGTAGAGGTCTTCTTTATGTAGTATCCGCGCCCTCCGGGGCCGGCAAAACGTCTCTGTGCAAGGCGCTAATTGACATTTTGCCCAATCTGCGGCACTCTGTCTCCCATACGACACGTTCTCCGCGGGTCGGTGAGGTCGACGGTCGAGAGTATCATTTCGTTTCTGATGACGAGTTCGATGTCATGGTGGCTGAAGGGGCCTTTGTTGAATGGGCGCTGGTACATGGCAATCGTTATGGGACCGCCGTTGCCAGCCTGGAGTCCGGGCGTAATGCCGGTTGCGACCTGTTGTTTGAGATCGATTGCCAAGGGGCGGCTCAGCTCAAGAAATGTTGTTCTGACGCAACTTTCATCTTTGTATTACCGCCTTCTTTTCAGGAGCTGGAGCGACGACTCAAGGGACGGCAAACGGATACGGCGGAAGTGATTGAGCAACGCCTGCACAATGCGCGCATCGAGATGCGTGAGATGTTCTGGTATGATTACTTGGTGATCAATGATGACTTTGATCTCGCTTTCCGGCAGTTGCAGGCCATTGTGCTGGCAACGGCATGTCGGACCGAGATTTTAAAGGACCAGGTGCAGTGCCTTTTTGCTGAACTCGTCCCTTGATTGTTGCCCTTTTACAGGGGCGTTGTGGGTCTAAAATTGATAATTGCAGCCTATTAACACATAACAGGGAAATAATTCTATGGCACGTATTACTGTAGAAGATTGTTTGAAGCAGATTCCTAATCGTTTTCTGCTCGTCATGGTAGCGACCAAGCGTACCAAACAGCTCTATAAGGGAGCTAATCCGTTGATAGAAAACAAAAACAACAATAAAAAGATCGTCCTTTGTTTGCGGGAAATAGCCGCCGGCAAGGTTGATTACGAGATTCCTGTTCCCAAAAGCTGATCTGATATCTTTCGGCCGGCTCTTGATTGAGTCGGCCGGTCCTCTTCACATCCTTGAGGAACCGCATCTTCTGGTCGGTTTCGCTCCCTCGGCCCTTTGCCATGCGTCCATCCCAGCAGTTTAAAAGCATCGTTCAGCAACTTCTTGACCATCACCCGGCCACGGAAATTACCCGGCTGCGGCAGGCCTATGCTCTATGTGTCAAAGCCTATCGCGGGCGGCACCGTGCTTCTGGTGAGGATTGTCTGACCCATGCGGTGGAAGTCACTTCTATTCTGAGCCGGTTTAAACCGGACGTGGCGACTCTTGTTGCCGGCATGCTCATCGATATTGTTGATCAGCAGTTGGTCGACGTTGATACGCTTCGCCAGGAGTTCGGCGTAGAGGTGGGCGAGTTGCTCGAGAGTCTGGTCAGTCTCCGTAAGTTGGTCTTTTCAGCCGGGGAGGAACGCCAGGCTGAAAACTTTCGCAAAATGCTGCTTTCCATGGCCCGGGATATTCGCATTGTTTTGGTGCAGTTGGCCGATCGGTTGCACAATCTGCGTACCATGGAGAAGGTTGTCGAGGAGGAGCAGCGACGTTACGCTCAGGAGACTCTGTCGATCTATGCCCCTTTGGCGAACCGTCTCGGTGTCAGCTGGTTGAAGTGCGAGATGGAAGATCTGTCACTGCGCTATGCCATGCCAGAGGTCTATTTTGATTTGCGGGATAAGGTTGATCGCAACGAAAAGGACCGCTCCGGGTATATTGATCAAGTCAAACGGTTATTGTTGGAGAAAATCGGTCGGCACGGCATTAAAGGCGTTTGCTACGGTCGTTATAAGCATCTCTACTCGATTCATCGCAAGATGCTTCGCCAGAAGGTTGGTTTCGACGAAGTCTACGATCTCATCGCTTTTCGCGTGATTGTGCAGACCATACCTGAGTGCTATGCAGTGCTCGGGGTGGTTCATGCGGCATGGAAACCAGTTCCTGGGCGGTTCAAGGACTTTATTGCCATGCCGAAGCCCAATATGTACCAATCGCTGCATACGACCCTTATCGGGCCCTTTGGCGAGCGCATGGAAGTGCAGATTCGCACCGAGGAGATGCACCGTATCGCCGAAGAGGGAATCGCCGCCCACTGGCGCTACAAGGAGCAGCAGGCCGGTCTGGCTCCTGTCGCTGAGGCCGAAAAACTGATGGCTTCCCTGCCTCGGATTGCCGAGGTGAAACAGCAGAGCAGCGACGAGCTGGGTTTGCTGGAGGCCCTTAATGATGACCTGTTTTCCGATGAAGTCTATGTCTTTACTCCCAAAGGTTCTGTTAAAGCATTTCCGCGGGGGGCCACACCCATCGATTTTGCCTATAGCGTGCATACCGATGTGGGTAATCATTGTAGCGGGGCTCGAGTTAACGGCAAATTGGTTCCTCTAAAGACCGAATTGCACAGTGGTGATATCGTGGAGGTCATTACCTCGACCAGCCAAAAGCCCAGCAAGGATTGGTTAAAGTTCGTTAAGACCTCTCGGGCCACCGGTAAGATTCGGCAGTGGATCAAGACTGAGCAGCATGAAAAGAGCCTGGTTCTCGGGCGGGATCTTCTTGAAAAAAGATTACGTAAATACGGCATGAGCCTGAAGCGGGCCCTGCAGTCGGTGGAGATGGCATCTGCCATGGAGGAGCTTGGTTACCACGCCAGCGACGACTTGTTGGCTGCTATCGGTTACGGTAAACTTTCCCTGGGGCAAGTGGCAGGGCGGGTGGTGCCGGAAGATCGACGGTCGCCCGAAGCGCCAATGAAAAAGGGGCGTATCGGTCAAGTGCTGGAACGAATACACAAAAAGCCTTCCAGTGCGATCAAAATTCAAGGCCTCGACGGCATCATGGTGCGCTACGCCAAGTGCTGCAATCCTTTGCCGGGTGATCCGGTGGTCGGGTTTATTACCCGCGGCCGTGGTATTACCGTGCATTCGGCGGATTGCCCCGGGGTGTTACAGGGCGATCCGGAGCGACGCATTGAGGTGGAATGGGATCTGCGGAAGAAGTCGTCCCATCTGGTTAAGGTGAGAGTTTCCTGCCTCGATAAAAAAGGAATTTTGGCTAACATCAGTGGCGAGGTGAGTAACTGCGAAGCCAATATTATTTCGGCTAACGTCCATACCACCGATGATAGCAAGGCCCAGATCGTGTTTGCGATCAATTTGCAAGATAGGGCACATCTCGATCGTATAATCAAGGCTCTGCAACAGGTCAAAGGGGTTTATAGAGTCGAGCGGATTTGAGGTTGATGGGCGTTCTTTCGATGATGGTCAAAATCTAGGGAATTTTGTAAATGTGTAGTGGAGGAAGACCTATGACAGATAAACAGGTTGTCGCTACCTTGGATGCGCCCGCAGCGATTGGACCCTATTCTCAAGGGGTTCAGGTCGATGGCTGGCTGTTTTTTTCCGGGCAGCTTGCTCTTGATGTTGTCAGCGGTGAGCTGGTGCCAGGGGGGATTGCCGCCCAGACCGAGCAGGTCATGAATAATATCGGTGCGGTTTTAAGGGCGGCCGGGTCGGATTTCGATGCGGTTGTTAAAACGACCATTTACCTGATTGATCTTCAAGACTTTTCAGTCGTCAACGAAATTTACAGTCGATATTTTAGTGTCGGCTCAGCGCCGGCGCGGGCTACCGTACAGGTGGCGGCCTTGCCTAAAAAAGCTCTGGTAGAGATCGAAGGAGTGGCTCGGGTTCTTTGACAGTCCATACAGGGTTTCCGAATGAAAACGAGATAATTGGCAATAAAAAAGGGGGGAACATCGGTTCCCCCC